>JABIRP010000183.1 GCA_018699735.1 Rhodospirillaceae bacterium
CGGCGCCGGTTTGGTGGAATTGGCGCTGCCTGCCCTTCTGCGGGCGCTCATAGCGGAACATCGCGCCCTGATAAAAGAATTTGCAAGGCGCCCGCTGCATCATGCCTTCCGAGATGAATGCACGAGCAACGCTGGCTGTACCCTCTGGGCGAAGGGTCACTTCCTCACCACCGCGATCAGTGAAGGTATACATCTCCTTCGAGACCACATCGGTCGTCTCGCCGAGGGTGCGCTTAAACACCTCGGTAAATTCAAAGATCGGGGTCGCGATTTCACCGAACCCATAGTGCTCTGCTATCCGCAGACTGGTCTCCACCACGTGACGGTGACGCCGGGCGTCCTCGTCGTAGAGATCATGCGTGCCGCGTACGGGCTGCAAGCGTGCCAAAGTAACTCTCCTGGGTGTCTACTAGATTTGGTCCATTAGGACGCCGCTGCAACACTTGTTGGCGGCGTCTCCTCGTCGCGTCGAGCCTCGATCTCAGCAGCCTTCTCTTCGACCAGTTCAACGAGATGGTCAATGACGTTCGGGTCTTGCCAGCGATGGTTCGGCACGCCGGCTACATAGACCTGATGGGTGCCCTTGCCGCCACCTGTAAAGCCTATGTCGGTCTCGCGCGCTTCACCTGGCCCGTTCACAACGCAACCGATTACCGAAAGGGTCATCGGCGTTGTGATATGCGCAAGGCGATCTTCCAGCGCGCGCACGGTTTCGATCACATCGAACTGCTGGCGAGCGCAGGATGGGCAGGAAATGACGTTGACGCCCCGGTGGCGCAGACCAAGCGACTTCAGAATATCGAAGCCGACCTTGACCTCGTCAACCGGATCGGAGGAAAGCGAAACCCGGATCGTGTCCCCGATCCCGGCCCAAAGCAGCATGCCGAGGCCGATCGAGGATTTAACCGACCCGGCGCGAAAGCCGCCTGCCTCGGTGATGCCCAGGTGCAGTGGGTAGTCACAAGCTTCGGCAAGGCCCTGATAGGCGGCCACCGTCAGAAATACGTCGGACGCCTTCACACTGATCTTGAAATCGAAGAAGTCGTTGTCCTCAAGAATGCGGGCATGCTCAAGCGCGCTTTCGACCAGGGCCTCTGGGCAGGGCTCGCCATATTTGTCCAGGAGGTGCTTCTCGAGACTGCCGCCATTGACGCCGATGCGCATGGAGCAACCGTGGTCGCGTGCCGCCTTGACCACTTCGCGTACGCGGTCCGCATTGCCGATGTTGCCGGGATTGATACGCAAACAGGCGGCACCGGCTTCCGCCGCTTCAATGGCGCGGCGATAGTGAAAATGAATGTCGGCGACAATTGGAACATCGACGTTTCGAACGATCTCCGAAAGGGCTCGGGTCGAGTCCTCATCTGGGCAGGAGACCCGCACGATATCAGCACCAGCCTCGGCGCAGGCTTGAACTTGTGCGATTGTCGCTCCGGCGTCGGAGGTTAGGGTGTTGGTCATGGTCTGGACCGTTATCGGCGCACCTTCACCGATTGGGACCGGGCCAACGTTCACCCGCCTCGATCGTCGCCTGTCGATATCTCTGTAGGGTCTGATGCTCATTGCGAATGCTCACTTGCCACCATGCCGCCGGTTTATAAGCCATGCGGTCGGTAATTCAAACCATGTGAGCGAAATAGCTGGGTATCGAGAGAAATCCAGATGTCGGCTTCTGAACCTGGCCGTTAATCCTTGGCCATCAGTTCCCGGGGCCGAGACGGCTGGGATCGAGCGAAACGTTTCGTGCGATCTCGCCATAGGGGCCAAGTTTATTAGCGACCTTGCCATTGATGAGTATGTCGAGTGCTCCAGCATTGCCAGTCGACAGCCTCAAGCCGGTTCGATTGGGCACTTCATATTCATCGCCAGCGCGCATCACGCGGGTCATCAACGGCGTTGAGTTGGCATCGCGCACCTGCACCCAGCTATCACTATTAGCCCGGATCACGATGCGCGGAGCGGCGGCGAGCGTGCCCTGATCGGACGGTGTTGATTGATCGCCGATTGAAGCAGATGTGGAGGACGCTGCGGCGTCCTGTGTCCCTGCGTGAGCCTGGGAGACCCCGAGGGTCGTCACATCCGGCGCGCTTGGGATTTTTAAGACGGGCGATATCGGTATGGGGGTTGCCGACGTATTGGCTGCGGTTACGACAGGAGCCTCTTCGGTTTGCGTCGAGGTTGTCTGATCCGTGGTGGTTTCGGTTTCGGCAACAGATATGGCTGGAGCCGAAGCGACGGGCGTGGACACCGCTGACGGCGGTGTGGCCGGTGAAGAAACAACGGTTGATACTGGGGTCGTTAAATCCGGTGCCGTCGCCGCCGCTATTGGCGCCGCTACTGATGTCGCTACCGGAGCGGGGACCGCCGTTGCGGCAGGAGCAGGGATTTGACTAACTGTCGCCGGGCTAACTGTCGCCGAATTAAATGTCGCTGACCTTATTGCGGTCGGGGTCGGGCTTTCACTTGATGTTGCAGGTGGTGTCGGCCCGGCAGGTGGTATCGACCCGGTAGTCCGCGACGCCAGCTTAGGCTGCGTGATCGGTGGCGTGACCGATTGCACTGCTGGAACTGTGACCGAAACTGGAGTCTGGGTCGGGGCAGGATTGGGCTTGGCCAAGGTCGGTGTCGCACTTGCCGTGACGGTGACCGGTGGCTCGGCGCCCTTGTCACCTTCGATTAGGCTTGCCAGGCGAGCCGGAACATCCGGCACCAAGTCCGCCAGAGTCCGATCCGACGAAGACATGTAATACCAACCGGCATAAACAATTCCGGCGACCGCAAGCGAGGCCAGCATCAAAACGCCGCCAGGCACCTTGCCTTCCGGAGCCGGGGAGGGGAATACCAGGCGGGTGCGAGCTGATAGACCTTCAGCTTCCGACTTGAACTGCTCAACCATATCTTGGCTGTTCAGGCCGAGGGATTGCGCATAGGTCCGTACGTACCCTATCGCGTAGGTAAGGCCGGGCAGCGTGTCCAAGCGGCCATCCTCGATGGCGCTAAGATAGTCCCGGCGAATTCTAAGGTCGCGGGCGACATCGAGCAGATCCTGGCCATCGGCAATACGCGCACGCCGTAGTTGTTCTCCGACCGACGGTGGCTGGCCGAGCTCGGGTTCCTGCCCTGGTAATTGATTGGCGCCGTCTTCAGTCGTGTCTCGAGATTGGTTGATTACGGGCGACAATAGATCGACTGATCGGTGCGTCACTTTGCTCCGATCATCCTCAATGTCGATCAACTTCAATTTTGTCTTACCGTTCATCAGCACCCTTTGGCGGTGAAGCCGCTCAAGCGCTCCGGCGCCCAACCTGCCACACCATGAAACTTACCAAATGGAAGACTTGGTTAGATCAGTGGTTAAAGTTCGGCACAGATTAGACCAGTTTTACATTAGAATCAACGGGCTATTCGGATTACCAACAACCCGGTCTCAGCATGGTATCGCATGGTCTCTGGCGTAGAATCTCATGTTTTCACGAATACTTTGCGAATGTGACGAGAGTGTAGACTCAACAAACTCCGTTAACCCTTTGGAATTGCAGGCACGAATAGCCTCTTTGACCGGTGCGATGGTGGTTGGTCCCATCGATAATTTGCGGTACCCCAGCCCGACCAAGGTAATTGCATCCAGGGGGTTAGCAGCCATCTCACCGCACAGAGTGACCGGAACATGCGCGTTGTGACAGGCGTCGGATATAGTCTTAAGCACCCGCAGGAACGGCGGTGAAAGTGTATCGTACCGGCCTGCCAAACGTTCGCTACCGCGATCGGCGGCGAAGATGAACTGGAACAGGTCATTGCTGCCAACCGATAGAAAATCGACTTCGGCCAACAGGCTCGGCAACTGCCAGATCAAGGATGGGACCTCCAGCATGGCCCCGACCGATAGGTTCGACGGTTCAGCCATGCCGCGTGATCTCGCCCGATCAACCTCCCGATCGAGCAGGTCCCGCGCCTGGCGAAATTCTTCGACGTCAGCCACCATCGGGAACATCACGGACAGCGGGCCGCCGTCTGCCGCCATGATCAGGGCCCGCAATTGCTGTCGGAGCAAGCTTGGCCGGTCGAGCGATATGCGAAGCGAGCGCCAACCCATGGCGGGGTTCTCGCCAGCGTCATGCAGAAAAGATTGGAGCTTTTTGTCGCCACCCGCATCCAAAGTTCGAAAGGTCACCGGCCTTCCGCCGACGCCTTCGAAGATGGCGGCATAGAGTTCGTGCTGCTCCGCGACGCCGGGGTAGTCTCTGCGGACCATGAAGGGGATTTCGGTTCGATACAGCCCAACACCTTCGGCGCCGACCGCCTCGATTTGACGGAGGTCGCCGATCAGCCCGGCGTTCATCATCATCTGGATACGAACGCCATCTTTGGTTTCTGCCGGTTTGTCGCGCATCTCTTCGAGCCGAGCCCGGTGCGCCTCGCGCATTGCCAAGGATTGTTGGACTTGGGTCTGCACCTCTTCGCCGGGCCGCACGAAAACCTGGCCTTGGTCGCCGTCGACGATGATCGCATCACCGTTTTCAACCTCGGCCACCACGCCGGTAGCGCGACCAACGCACGGGATGTCCAAGGCTCGCGCGATCAGGGCCACATGACTGGTACCAGACCCTTCTTCCAAAACCAGGCCGCGCAGAACCGTTCGGTCGTAGTCGAGCAGGTCAGCCGGGCCCATGGCTCGGGCAACGATCACTGCGTCCTCGGGTAACCCATTCGGTGTAACGTCATCGGGCCGTCCAATCTCGCCATCACCGCGGGTTAGGTGCTGCAACAGGCGGTTGGTCAAATCCTCGAAATCGGCAAGGCGTTCGCGCAGATAGGGGTCGGGTACCTGGCCGAGCCGGGCACGCAAATCATTTTGCTGCATGCGCACGGCGGCTTCCGCGGTCAGGCCGCTCTCGATGCCTTCTTTCATGCGCCGCATCCAGCCGGCATCTCGGGCAAACATGCGGTAGGTATCGAGCACGGCAAGCGTCTCACCACCGCTTTCCCCCGCGACGTCGAGCAGCATCTCAATCGAACTGTGCATAGCTTCGAAGGCGGCGTCGAGCCGTGCCGCCTCGCTCGCGGGGTCTTCAGCGACAACCCGTCGGATCACGATATCCGGCTGGTGAAGGACGACCCGGCCGGCGCCAATTCCAGGTGCCACGGCGGCGCCGGCGATGTGGACCGGCGTACCTCCCCCGGGTTCGCCTTCGGTCATATTGGCATCTGAGATTAGATCGCCCAACACCATGGCAAAGGTTTCCAGGGTCTCGACCTGTTCGTCGGCATATTGTCGAGACGAGCGGTTCTGTACGACGATGACACCGAGAACGCGCTGCGATCGCAGGATTGGCACCCCCATGAGAGACTGATAGATCTCCTCACCGGTTTCCGGTCGGTAGGCATACTTCGGGTGGGAGCGCGCATCGGCAAGTGCGAAGGGACGCGCGCGAAGGGCTATGTCACCGACAATGCCCTCGCCAACGTGCAAGCGTGTGCGGTGGACCGCCTCCGGGTTTAGGCCTTCGCTGGCGCTAAGCTCCAGGAGGTCGCCCGGCCGCCGGACATAGATCGAGCAAACCTCTGCCACCATCTCGGCAGCTATGATGCGGACAATTTCGTCGAGCCGGTTCTGTACCTCGCCAGGCCGTGCCATGACGTCGCGAAGGCGCCGCAACATCTGGCGAGAGCCGCCTCCGAAACCGGTCTCGCCTCCAATATTCGGAGTAGCCCGGGCCATACAATCAGTCTGACGGTTCGGCGTCGAGGCCATAGGCCGTGTGCAGCGCGCGTACCGCGAGCTCCGTATAATCGCCGCCAATAAGAACGCTGACCTTAATTTCCGAGGTTGAGATGACCTCGATGTTGATGCCCTTGTCTGCAAGGGTCTCGAACATGGTTTTGGCGACCCCGGGTTGGCTGCGCATACCGACACCGACCACCGAGACTTTGGTCACGTTGGTCTCTGCCTGTACACCGTCGTGGCCGAGTTCATCCTTCAGTCCGTCAAGAACGCTCATCGCCCGATCCAGGTCAGCCTTGCCAACCGTGAAAGTCATATCGGTCGACTGATCTTCGTGACTGATATTCTGAACGATCATGTCCACATTGACCGCCGCATCCGCAAGCGGGCCGAAGATCGAGGCCGCAACACCCGGTCTGTCGGGAACGCCGAGCAGCGTGATCTTTGCTTCGTCCGGGCTGTAAGCGATGCCACTGACTATTTTCTGTTCCACGATTTCATCCTCATCGACAACGAGCGTTCCGGGTTGGTCGACGAAACTCGACAAAACCTGCAAGCGCACGTGGTGCTGCATGGCCATGGCGACGGAGCGGGTCTGCAGAACCTTTGCTCCCTGGCTGGCCATTTCCAGCATTTCCTCATAGGTGATCCGGTCAATTTTGGTCGCACCGGAGACGATCCTCGGATCGGTGGTGTAGACACCCTCGACGTCGGTGTAGATGTCGCAGCGATCGGCGTCGAGCGCCGCCGCGAGCGCCACCGCTGACGTGTCCGACCCCCCGCGGCCTAGCGTGGTGATCCGTCCGTTCGGCCCGATGCCCTGGAAGCCGGCGACGATCGCAACCTGGCCTTTGCCAAGGTGGGCGATCATATCATCGGTTTCGATCGTCTCGATGCGTGCCTTGGAATGGGTGCCGTCGGTGCGCAGCGGAATTTGCCAGCCGAGCCAGGAGCGCGCGTTGACGCCCATTGTCTGCAACATCATGGCTAAAAGACCGGCCGTTATCTGCTCGCCGGACGCAACCACGGCGTCCTGCTCACGCGCATCAACCAATGGGCCAATTTCCTGGCACCAGGCAGCGAGCTGATTGGTCGTTCCCGCCATGGCTGATACGACGGTCGCGACCTGATTGCCTGCGTCGACCTCTCGCTTCACACGCTCTGCGACGTTTCGAATGCGGTCGAGGTCGGCTACCGACGTGCCGCCAAATTTTTGCACGATACGCGCCATGATGTCCCACGGATGCAGATTGCCACCCCGGCTCCCGGCCTCGCCTGGGGACTGGAGTTACAATCCTGTGTTTCTTGCTGGCCCAAAGCCGGCGTATACATAGTGGCTGCCCCGAGTTCCGGCAAGGCCACCTTGGTCAACAAGCTTCGGGAGCCGCGTCTAAAAAATACGCGGCGGCGAGGTATCGTATTTTAAGCGAGAAGACAGACTATGGTTCAACAACGCACGAACGAGACTCCGGCGTCAAAGCGCGCGTCGACGATTGACCCAGTGGATGTCGCGCAATTTTCTGCCTTGTCGGAACATTGGTGGGACGAGGCCGGGCCGTTCGCTCCGCTGCATCGGTTTACGCCGGTGCGGATGGGGTTCATTCGAGATTGCTTGCAGGACTTGCCCCGCGCTCCGGCGACCGAGGTTGATCGATCACGGCCGCTCGCTGGCCTCAGAGTACTCGATATCGGGTGTGGTGGTGGATTGCTGTCGGAACCTATGACCCGTCTCGGTGCCGACGTGGTCGGGGTGGATGCGTCCGGCGAGAACATAGAGGCGGCATGCGCGCACGCAGATGGTGTCGGATTGTCGATCGATTACCGGCATACCTCGGCCGAGACCTTGGCCGAGGCGAGTGAACAGTTTGACGCTGTCGTTGCCTCCGAGGTGATCGAACACGTTGCCGATCTCGATGCCTTCACGGCGGCGCTTTCGGATCTTTTGCGTCCCGGCGGTGGCTTGTTGACGACCACGCTCAACCGCACCCTTCGCTCATTGATTTTGGGAAAGTTCGCGGCGGAGTACGTGTTCCGTTGGGTGCCGGCGGGAACCCATGACTGGCGAAAATTCGTGAACCCGGCCGAGTTAACAGAGACATTGTCACGCCACGGTTTTCAGGTATCCGAGGAAACCGGGATTTCCTATGACCCGATGACCGGTGAGTTTCGTCTAACCAAAGACGACGCAGTGAACTACGCGTTATTCGCAATTAGAATTTGATTGCTGAGACAAGGTATCGTGGCGGTGAATTGACCCAAATTTACCGTTAATTAAGCCTTTTGGCGGTAATAGAGTGTGACCAACATGAGCATCACAAAATGATCACGACCACCAACAATGAACGCTGAAGCCCGATTGGACCACCTGCCCGAGGCATTGCGCGAGCCGTACCGGGCGGCTTATGCGACGGAAGAGCCATTGGCGAGGTTCCGTGCTTTTTTGACGCTGTCGCAATTGGTCCGTGCGGAAGAGACTTCGCTTCAGCCATCGATCAAGGAAAAACGGACCGAGATCGAGAGTTTTGAAGCCGAGCGCAAATTCTATAAACAACACCACGAGAAGGTTCAGGAGGTTCTGCGATCGATCCGCCTGACCTACGTTGCGCCAGAGCGGGCTTATACAGAATTTAACGATATGTGTCGGGATTTCAGTGGCGAATTCGTACGTCAAACACTTCTGCTTGGCGCCCATCGCCTTGGCCGGTCTCTCGGAATAAATTTTATCATTTTTCGAACCCGGGAACGCGCCGAGGCGGACCAGAATTTTGAGGACGACTTGAGGCCGAAATTATTGGCACTGGCTAACGATCATCAGCGCTATCTCGAATACGCCGATACCGATTTTGATGCTCGAGGTGTCAGCATGAGGCGCAATATGGCGGAGTTGGATGGCCAGGTTTCCACGCTCGCCCGTGAGGTTGAGGCCATCCAGGGGGATTTGCGCGGAGCCGCTTTGGCAATTCCGGAAGAAGATAAGAAAAAACTATCGCGGGATGAAAGTATCGCCCGGCGAAATGTGCTTGCCGTTTCACCGCGTGGCGGTTCCGCCGCAGCCGCGCCGGCACCACAAAACACACCCGAGCCCGCAGATGGTCTGGAAACTAAAACGACCGCCAAGACGCGTGCAACGAAAGCGCCTCAGGCACCTAAGAAATCCATCAAAGATGACGGTCAAGTCGGGCAGATGATAAACGGCGTAATAATCCGATAAGTCTCAGGCGTCGGTGTCGCGAACCCAAGGCACGGTGGCGAATTCGATGCCCTCGTCCTTCAATTCCCGGCTTTCTTCGGCTGTGGATTCGCCATAGATGCCATGCGCTTCGGTTTCACCATAATGGATCTTCCGGGCTTCTTCGGCGAAGCGCGGGCCGACGTAGTCGCAACTCTCCTCGACCTTTGCCTTGAGGTCGCGAAGCTGCTGGCGCATTTCTGCCGCCTGGTCGGGTGCGGCTACCTGCTTGTCGTCTCTCTTGGTGCCGCCGCTCTTAGTCGCGTCCCTTTTGGCGCCCTGGGCTGGTTTGGCGTGCTTTTCGCTGGCGGTCTTGGATACGCTCGGCGCCATCATCGCCTTTTCGACTTTGGCCGTGCCACAAACGGCACAAGACAGCAATCGGCGCTTCGCCTGCTGGTCATAGGCGGCACTGTCGCGGAACCAGGCCTCGAACTGGTGGTCGTTCTCACACCTGAGCTGGTATAGGATCATCCAGGGTCTCCATTTCCTGAACGTTATATAGTCGCACATGCACACTCTGCCAATCGAACATCGACCTGGACCGATCGGCTCCTTTTTTGGAGGTACGAACGGATGACCGACGAGACCGATCTCGGGCGGCTCGACGCCGCGCACCATCTTCACCCCTTCACGGATAACCGGATCCTGAAGGAGGCTGGCGGGCCCTTGGTCATCGCCGCAGGCAAGGGGTGTGATCTGTGGGACGAGAATGGACATCAGTATTTCGACGCCCTGGCCGGACTCTGGTGCGTCGCTGTCGGCTATGGGCGCCGGGAGTTGGCAGATGTGGCGCATGAGCAGATCGAGCGGTTGGCGTATTACAACACTTTTTTCCGCACCACCACGGCACCGACGGCCCGGCTCGCGGCGAAGCTGGCGGAGCTCACGCCGGACGGGTTGAATCACGCGATATTCACGAATTCAGGGTCAGAGGCGAACGACACTATTGCCCGTTTGACGCGGCATTTCTGGGCCTTGGAAGGGCGGCCCGAGAAACGGGTTATTATCGGTAGAGACCTGGGTTACCACGGCAGTACGCTGGCGGCGATCTCCATGGGTGGCATCACCTCGATGATGGAGCAGGGTGGATTACCGCTGCCAGATTTCGATCGGATCGAAGCGCCGTATAAATTTCTCAACGCCCCAGGACTGCCCGACAAGGTCTACGCCCGCAAGGCGGCGCGCGCGTTGCAAAAGCGCATTGATGAGCTTGGTGCCGACACTGTAGCGGCCTTCGTTGCTGAGCCAATCCAGGGCGCGGGCGGCGTCATCATTCCGCCAGATGGATATTTTTCGGAAATCGAAAAGATCTGCCGGGCCAACGATGTGTTGCTGGTTGCCGACGAGGTGATCTGCGGCTTCGGGCGGCTCGGCACTTGGACCGGCAGCGAGTATTTCGGCATCAAGCCAGACATGATGGCCTTAGCAAAAGGGCTTTCTTCCGGGTATCAGCCGATCGCAGCTGTGATGGTTGGTGATCGGGTTGCTAACGTTCTGTTGGAGCGGGGACGGGACTTGTCCCATGGCTTCACTTATTCCGGCCATCCGGTCGCGGCCGCCGTAGCCCTGGCGAATATCGAAATCATCGAGCGCGAAGGACTGCTCGCCCGCGTGCGAGACGATATCGGGCCTTATCTGGCCGAGCGGTTAAAGACCCTGGAAGACCATCCGATCGTCGGTGAGGCTCGCAGTTGCGGCTTTATCGGAGCGGTCGAACTGGTCCGGCAAAAGAAACCGCGTGTTGCGTTTCACCCACCTGGCATCGTCGCCGCAGTGGTCCGTGACCAGATGCAATCGGCGGGTGTCATCGTGCGATCGGTCGGCGAGGCGCTGGTTTTTGCGCCGCCGTTGATCGCCACCCACGCCCAGATCGATCGCCTGGTAACCGTCATGCGCGCGAGCCTGGACGAAGTGGTACGCAAAGTGAACCACACGGTGCAGGCGGAGCTGGCGGCCGATGCCATGCTGCAAAATGGCCGGTCACTCGAAGGTCGCGTGGCGTTGGTGACCGGTGCCTCACGCGGCCTGGGCGCCGCCGTCGCGGGCCGTTTGGCGCGGGCCGGGGCAAAAGTGGTTCTGGCCGCCCGATCGCTCACGGATCTGGACGCAGTCGCTAACGCCATTCGCGAGACGGGCGGAGAGGCCGAAACCGTGGCGCTCGATCTTAGCGATCCCGCCTCAATTGAGGCCTTGCCCGGGCAGGTGGCCGATATGGTCGACCGTCTCGACATTCTGGTCGCCAACGCGGCGATCCTCGGCCCAATCGGTCCGACGGCGGAGCAGGAAACCGAGGCGTGGGGGGAAACCATTGCCATTGACCTCAATGCGAACTTTCGATTGCTTCGGGCCTTTCACGATATGCTCTCGGCGTCCGATGCTGGGCGGGTCATCCTGGTCAGTTCCGGTGCGGCGCGCGCCGAACTGGCCGATTGGTCGGCCTATGCGGCGGCCAAGGCTGGCCTCGAAGCGCTGTTGCGGGCCTATGCGGCGGAGACCGCCAATTCCCCGATTCGTGTCAACGGCGTTGACCCGGGCGCCCTTCGCACGGGCATGCGGGCATCAGCATTCCCCGAAGAAGATCCAGAAACTCTGCCGATTCCAGAGCGCGCGTGCGAGGTTTTCGTGCAACTCTCAACACCGATGTGTAAACTAACCGGTGCGGTAGTACCTGTATCGATCGATTAGGGATGGTCATGGCTGAGCATGCTGTCGTTGCTCAACGGTCACCAGAACCCTCGGATTGGGTTTCTCATTTCGCCAGCCTCGTGCCGACGGGCGGGCTGGTGCTTGATCTTGCCTGCGGCAACGGCCGAAACGGACGGTTCTTTCTGGAACGCGGCCATCGGGTGGTCATGGTCGACCGCGACATTGTTCCGATAACCGACATGGCGTCTTTCGAGCATGTGGAAATTGTTGCCACGGATCTGGAAGATGGTCGTCCTTGGCCACTTGGCGATCGGACCTTCGATGCGGTTGTCGTAACCAACTATCTGCATCGCCCGATTTTTCCGAATTTGATCCGCTCCGTCGCACCGGGGGGCGCGTTCATTTATGAGACATTCGCCCAGGGCAACGAGCAATTCGGGCGCCCGAACAACCCGGACTTCCTGCTACACCGCGAGGAACTGCTGATCGTGACCAGGCCGGAGCTGCGGGTTATCGCATTCGAGGATGTCGTGGTCGAAAGCCCCCGTCCGGCGGTGGTCCAGCGGGTTGCGGCGGTCCGCGATTCTTAGAGTGCGAACTCGAATTTAGCTGAATAATTTCAATACACTGGAAATTGCGTCTGCAATGCGCAAAAAATCGGCCTGGCCCGTTCATGGAGGAGACAGCGCGATTGTCCCTCTATTCAGGAGCCCGACCGATGATCCACTCCCTGTCTCCCACCCGCATTCGCCGAGTGCCAACCGGCCTCGATGTCCTCGACGAACTGGAAGCCCATTGGAGCGATCTCAAAGGCGCCTCGCTTCTCCCCGACCCGAACGAGTTATTCTTTGGCCCCATCGCCGATATGATGCCGCATATCCTTTTGTCCTACAGTACCGAGGGGTTGTATCGCTTCGAGTACGCCGGTGCCGTCTGCCAAGGGCTGTTAGACTGCGATCCAACCGGGTGGCTGGTTGACCCGGATGACAATCCCCGTCTTCTCGGCGAGGCGGCCTGTCATGTGTTGAGCGCCCATCACCGCGCCGTCCCTGTCGTCAGCCACCACGACGGCTGTGTCTGCTCACACTTGCCTTTCGGTGGGCCGGAGGGCGAGGTCACCATGGTCTTGAGCGCTATGGTCGCCCTACGTGACGCGCGGGGTGCCGAGATCTTGCAGTTTGAGCGGTAGGGGGCAAAATTCCGGTGGCCAAATCTAACCATCCCTCTCCCCAACCGTCATTCTGGACGAAGCCCAATGCTGTCCGGTTAAGTTTATCTCATTCTAACGTCCTGCTTCCCGGCCGAAGCAAAGCGGAGAGCCGGGACCTCGATCAGGAAGTTCCGCGTCCTTTCGGCGAGACCCCGGATAGCCGCTGCGCGACTTCCGGGGAGCGATGAGGGGGGTGGATTTGTGAGCATGAGTTCGTGTCCATATCCTCGCCAATCGAACTCACAAACGGGAATTCGGGGGAATTCGGGGGACACCATACTTAATTATCGCTTACTCCCGCAATCCTCAAGTAACCGAGAGCGCCGTGCCCCTACCGTTCAGCCGAACCGGCCGTGGCAGTGTTTGTATTTTTTGCCGGAGCCGCAGGGACAGGCGGCGTTGCGCGGGACTTTGCCCCAGGTCGAGGGGTCTTCCGGGTCAATTGCTGCGGCGGCGCGGCGGGATGCGACTGGGCGGGACGCTGTGGCTGCATCGCCTGCCAATCCCGCTTCACCGACACCATCAGCACCGGCCAGGGCGGGATCCATCCGGGATTCGTGCATTTCCTGGTCGTGCCGCTCGGCGGCCTCCAGTTCCTCGGGAGACATGTCGAGTTGGATCTCAAGGTGCGACAGCACGCTGGTGACCACTTGGCGCAGATTGTCGAGCAGGCCCTGGAACAGCACGAAGGCCTCGCGCTTGTACTCGTTCAGCGGGTCCTTCTGGGCGTATGCCCGCAAATTGATGCCTTGGCGCAGATGATCGAGAGAGAGCAGATGCTCTTTCCACTGCTGGTCCAAGATCTGCAGCAACAGGCTCTTTTCAGCCATGCGCACGATTTCCGGGCCAAAATTTGCGGCTTTCTCTGCCATTCGCCGGTTCGATGCGTCGGTGATCCGCTCCAGGATCTCCTGATCGGCAATGCCTTCTTCGGCGGCCCAATCGGCGATCGGTAAGTCGAGAGCCAGCAAGCGCGGACATTCGGTCGCTAGGCGTTCAAGATCCCAGGCTTCGTGGTAAGAGCCGGCGGGAATGCAGCCGTGAACCAAGTCCTCGATCACCTCGTGGCGCATGTCGCCGACGGTCTCGTGCACTTCCTCGGCGCGCATGATGTCGCGGCGCTGCTCGTAGATCACCTTGCGCTGATCGTTCATCACGTCGTCGTACTTCAAGAGCTGTTTGCGGATCTCAAAGTTTCGCGCTTCGACCTTTTGCTGCGCCTTCTCCAGAGCCTTGTTGATCCAAGGGTGGATAATCGCTTCGCCTTCCTCAAGGCCGAGCTTGCGCAACACACCATCCATGCGCTCGGACCCGAAGATCCGCATCAAATCGTCATCGAGGGAAAGGAAGAATTTTGAAGCACCCGGATCGCCTTGCCGGCCGGAGCGGCCGCGCAGCTGATTGTCGATACGCCGGCTCTCATGTCGCTCGGTGCCGATGACGTACAACCCGCCCGCCGCGACCACGATCTTTCGGGCCTCGGCAATCTCGGTCTCGATCGCCTCGATCCGGCGGACACGTTCGGCCTCGTCGGTGACGTCGCCGAGCTCGTTTGCAACCCGCATATCGAAGTTGCCACCAAGCTGAATGTCGGTGCCGCGGCCGGCCATGTTGGTCGCAATGGTGACGGCACCCGGCGTGCCGGCCTGGGCGATGATCGTCGCTTCCTGCTCGTGGAAGCGGGCGTTCAGTACCTGATGCGATACCTTGCGGGCCGTCAAGAGATCAGCCAGATGTTCCGACTTCTCGATCGAGACTGTGCCGACCAGGATTGGCTGTTGGCGGGCCTGGCATTCCACGATTAGCTCAATGATCGCCTGCCAGCGTTCTTCTGCTGTGCGGTAGACTTCGTCGTCGTGGTCGGTTCGGTTGACATCGACGTTGGTCGTGATCTCGGCCACGCTCAGCGAGTAGATCTCTTCGAATTCGCCGGCCTCGGTCATCGCCGTGCCGGTCATGCCAGCAAGTTTTGGGTAGAGTCGGAAGTAATTCTGGAAAGTGATCGAAGCGAGGGTCTGGTTCTCGGCCTGGATCGTGACCTTTTCCTTCGCCTCCAACGCCTGATGCAGGCCTTCAGAGTAGCGACGACCTTCCATCGCACGGCCGGTGAACTCATCGATGATGACGACCTTGTCGTCCATGATCATGTAGTCGACGTCCGGCGCAAAAAGCTTGTGCGCCCGCAGAGCCTGGTTCGAGTGATGCACCAAGGAGACGTTCTGGATGTCGTACATCTCGCCTTCGGTCATCAAGCCATGCTCGGTGAGCAACTGCTCCATCCGCTCGGTGCCGTCCTCGGTCAGGGTGACCGTGCGCTGCTTCTCGTCCTTCTCGAAATCCTCTTCACCCAGCATTGGGATCAAGAGATCGATGGCGCGGTAAAGCTCCGAGCTATCTTCGGCCGGGCCGGAGATGATCAGCGGTGTGCGCGCCTCATCGACCAGGATCGAGTCCACCTCATCGACGATCGCGTAGTTGAAGTCGCGCTGGACCATTTCCTCCAGCCGGAACTTCATATTGTCGCGCAGATAGTCGAAGCCGAATTCGTTGTTGGTGCCATAGGTGACGTCGCAGGCGTATTGTTGCTGGCGTTCCTCGTCGTCGAGGCCATGTACGATACAGCCGACCGTGAGGCCGAGGAACTGGTAGATCTGACCCATCCACTGACTGTCGCGCGTGGCCAGATAGTCATTGACCGTGACGACATGCACGCCCTTGCCGGATATCGCGTTCAGATAGACCGCCAACGTCGCGACGAGGGTCTTGCCCTCACCGGTCTTCATCTCTGAGATTATGCCCTGATGCAGCACCACACCGCCGAGCAGCTGGACGTCGAAATGTCGTTGGCCGAGGGTCCGTTTGGCGGCTTCCCGCACAGTGGCGAAAGCCGGCTCCATCAGGCTGTCGAGATCGGCCCCGTTGGCCAATTTCTGGCGAAACTCGTCAGTGCGGGCGCGGAGCTGTTCGTCGCTCAGAGCCTCCACTTCCGGCTCCAACGCATTGATCGCCTCGGCGTGCCCTTGTAGGCGCTTCATGAGACGATCGTTCTCGGATCCGAATAGGCTTTTAGCGATGGCGCCGAACATGCCGACCTCAAAAAAGGTTGCGCTGCCGCGGACGCGAAATCCAGGGCCGCTGACAGATAGGGGTTACAGGAACCCGTGTCAACGCGCGGCCGGGCCTGGGATGAAGTGTCACGGGTAGGATACAGGCTCAATTTCTCCTGTAATTGAGCCTCGGTTGCGAGTTGATTCAAAATTTGTTAAATTTTAAATATAAAAACATGATCCGATAGTTCGAAACTCGAAGAGGGTTTTAGAACATGGCTGAAAGAATATCGACGCCGATTGGAAACCCACCGGCAGGGCTGTACTCCAGTGACTCCCGCCTACACTCTGTCCAAGCTGATGAACGGTGGGGTCAGTATTTTCAGGAACGCCTCAAGACTTGGCGTCGCCAGCAACGCGATCAAGACGGCGAGAGTTTCGCCCAAAAATTGGCCCACTCCGGCCAAGACGATAAACAGCCGGGAAGCCGTCAAAGCGAACGTGGTGACGATGAGGCCGGCGTGGTCATCGCCCACTCCACCGAAGTCTTGGGCGAAGACTTGGCCATCTTCATTCATCGCGCCGGAGAGGCGGTTCGCTTATTGGCGACACGTTTGCTGGGCGTCAACGAAGCCCCTGTCAGCTTTCTGGTCGGCGAATTCGCAGATATTGCGCTCACCATGATCCACAAAGCCCTTGCGGAATTCTCGCGAACACATGGCGGTGATGAGACCATGCCGGTGGCCCTTGTGTTTCAGGATGCGCGCATCGAGGTCGATCGAAGCGGGCTTGGTTTTTCGGTCTCGATCGGCGGTGCGGATTTTGTCGAAGCGATTGATTTCCGGGCCAGCGGCGTCGTCTTCGACTTGCATGGATCCGCCGCTTTTCACGAAGCTGAGGCCGGGCTGTTTATCGATACGGGTATCCACGGTGCGGCGATGGCCGATCGTCTGATCGAGACCGTTCGCCGCGACTTGCTCGATTTTGGCGATGGTGCGGCGACAGCCGACATCACGGTTCTGGTTCGCGCCGACGACAGCCGTTATGCCGACGTCGGACAAGTGGGCGGCGTGCTTGATTTCGATATCACGATCCCTTTCCATCAGGCATCGGCCTCGATGGCTGAGGACCCGGGAGAGACCTCCATGGTTCCAAGAAGAGTTCATATCGACGTTGAGACGTAATCTCGCGCACGGCTTTCATGCCCTTACGGCTGACACCTGAATGACAAAAACGATTACCGTGCTGAGATCGATCGAGACGCCGGACGGGGGCCGTTGCGTCGATCTATTCCGGCGCGCAGACAACAGTTTCGGGTTCGAGGAGTATCGCCGCGACACCGAAGATGGTCGGGGATGGTTCCCAATCGGCCATTACAGTGGCACCGGGCATGCGAGCGAAGCCGAAGCCCTCGCCGGAGCGCTGTCGGCGGTATCGTGGCTTGATGAATTTGTATCTTAAGCCCGTGCGTCTTCGCGGATCATCGAGGCGGCCTTCTCTGCGATCATGATCGTTGGTGCATTGGTATTGCCGGTGGTGAGCACCGGCATGATCGAGGCATCGGCGACACGTAATCCCTCAATGCCGTGCACCCGCAGGCGTGGGTCGACCACCGCTTGCGGGTCCGTTCCCATCTTGCAGGTCCCGACCGGGTGATAAAGCGTGTTGCCCTCGCGTCGGGCAAAGGCTTCGACACTGGCCTCATCCGCGACCGTGGGCCCCGGTGAGATCTCCTCGACACTGTAGGGTGTATAGGCCGGCGATGCGAAGATCCGGCGGGCGTGCTCAATCCCCGATGTCAGCACGCGCACGTCATCGAGATCGGAGAGATAATTCGGCCGGATCGCCGCTTTTTCCAGCGGATCGGCTGAAATTGCCATGACCTCGCCTCGGCTCGACGGCCGGGTCGGGCAAACCGCGATCAGCATGCCGGGATCGTCCTCGAAGGTCAGGACTTTCTCCGGATTGTAGCTCGCAGGAGTGAACAAAAGCTGCAGGTCCGGCGATGCCAGACCCTCGCGGCTACGGCAGAAGACCATGGCGGCGGTCACACCAAACGTTAGCGCTCCCCGACCGGCCAGCAGGAACCGCGCTGCCTCGTAGAGCACCCGTGGCCCGCGTGCCAGTTGGTTGATCGACAGCAGATCGCGCACTCGATGTACGACACGCACGACGTAATGGTCCGAGAGATTGCGGCCGACACCGTCAAGATCAGCCACCACCTCAATCCCAAGCCCGCGCAGATGCTCCGCCGGGCCGAGCCCGGAGACCTGAAGCAGATGCGGTGAGTTAACGGCGCCACCGGACACGACGACCTCAGCGCTTGCATGAACTTCACGGTCGACACCGGCTTGCCGGAAAGCGACACCGACGCATCGCTTGCCTTCAAACAACAACCGGGTGGCGGTCGCGTCGGTCTCGATCCTCAGGTTCGAGCGGCCGCGTGCCTCTTTCAGAAAAGTCTGAGCGGTCGAGCCCCGGAACCGGCCACGACGGGTCATCTGTGAGTAGCCAACGCCCTCGGGTTGGGCGCCGTTCAGATCATCGCTGAAGGCGAACCCCGCTTCTTGGGCCGCTTCGACGAACAAATGGGTGAGCGGCAGGATGGTGTTGTAATCCTGAACTTCCAGCGGTCCCTGTCGGCCGCGAAAACTGTCGTCGCCACCATTCTTATAGGTCTCCGACTTCTGGAACAGCGGCAGGACCTCGTCATAGCTCCAGCCACGGCATCCCATCTGGGCCCAGTTGTCGTAATCGGTTGGGTTTCCACGCACATAGAGCATGCCGTTGATCGAGCTCGATCCACCCATAACTTTGCCACGTGGCCAGGGGATTGCCCGGCCATCAGTGCCGGCTTCGGGTTCAATCTCGTAGTTCCAGTTGAGGCTGGGATTATAGATCAGGCTGCGAATGCCGGCGGGAACGTGGATCATGGGATGGGTATCGCGCCGTCCCGCTTCCAACAGGACGACCTTTGCTCCGTCCTCGCTCAGTCGGTTGGCCAGAACACATCCGGCGGACCCAGCTCCGACAACCACATAGTCGGCTTCAATAGGTATCATAGCCTATTTCCCTTTGGGATTGGGGTCAGTCGCGCGACTTCGGCGTGCCAGCTTCACCCAGATCCCAAAAAATTCCACCCATCATCGCCAGGCCCTCGCGGAAGATCGACAAGAGACCGTGCTCGTTCGGCGCATGCTGCGAGCACCCGGCATAGGAATGCGGCACATAGACTGTGGAGAGACCGAGAATATCGACGAAGGCATCATTCGGAAGCGAGGCGCCAATGTTCGGAAGGATCGCCGGGCGTTGACCCAGGGTCTTCTCGATTGAGGCGACAGTCCAACCTACCCAGGGGTCGCCGGCATCCATGCGCGTCGCTCCCCAGGCGCTACGACCAGCGGATTCCGAAACCTCGATCTCTGGATACCCGGCCTCGGCCAAGAATGTTCGGAGTGCCGGGAGTAGTTCGTCGCGGTCGCGGTCGACGGTGTAGCGGATCTGGCAATTGGCGATCGCGTCCGGCGGCACGGCGTTCACCGGATTATCCGGGTTGCCGACCCGCATGGCCAAGATCTCGAAGGTATTCCAGCCGAAGACGCGCTCGGTTGGCGTTAGATTACGCTCGCCGTACCAGTCGTTGATCTCGGGCCCACCCTCGCCTGGATCGACCTTGATCTCCGCCAGCGCCGCGCGTATCGAATTTGGCATGGCCTCGGGCATGATCCCACGGGCGCTGACATGGCCGTTGCGATCGATGATGGCCGAGATAGCATTGGCCAGGATGACACCCGGATTGGCCAGCAAGCCACCCCAGTTGCCCGAATGGTTGCCGCCCTCGCGCAGCTTGAGGGAGAGGTCGAAGTTGATGGCCCCGCGCGAGCCGAGCCAAAGCGACGGCTTGTCGGGTGCGACCCGAGGTCCGTCTGAAGCGATCAATACATCGCCGGAGATCTGGTCGCGATACTCGGTGCAGAACTCGTGCACACCGGGCGAACCGATCTCCTCGCTGGTCTCCATGATAAAGATCGAGTTGAAGCCGAGATGGCCGCGCTCCTCGATCACCGCCTTGAGGGCCCGCATGTTGATGGTGTGTTGGCCCTTGTTGTCGACGGTGCCTCGGCCGTAGATCCGGTCGCCATCGATATCGATTGTCCAGGGGTCGCGGTCCTCGCGCCAGTCGCCCTCCAGCCCGCGGACCACGTCGCCATGGCCGTAGGTGACAACATTGGGCAGATCTTCGCCTTCGATCCGTCGGCCGATCAGGAACGGCCCACCGCCCTCGACCGGGTTTTCAATGATTTGGGTCTCGTAGCCCATGCGGTCCAGTTCCGGTGCGATCTCTTCGGCCAGATACCGATGCAGGTGGGGGAAGCTTTCCGGCACCTGGCTCTCGGTCGGAATGGCGACCCGGCGGGTCAATTCCTCGACAAAATCTCCATCGTCAAAATCCGCCAGCAGGCGATCGATCACGGCTTGTCTGGTCATGGGGGTGGTGCTCCTGAGTTCATGTTCGTATTTAGTTTCCACTTCCTCCAATCCGCTTCCCGGCCGACCGTCGGGAGAGCCGGGATCTCGATCCACTGTCGCGGTGTCTTTTCGGCGAGGCCCCGGATAGCCGCTTCGCGACTTCCGGGGAGCGGTAGAAGATTGGGGAGGCTAGACTTTTGTCGATCACTTATTCCCGGAAGTTCGAGCCCAGTCGGTCGAGCTTGCGCATCCAAGCGGCGAGTTCCATCTCGCCGTACCCAGCGTACCAGGTGCTGACCGGCTTCTCGGTTTCAAGCTTGGCCTGCACCGCCTCCGGCACCATCAGAAGCTCGGTATTGCCGCTCGCCTGGGCCAGGACCTGGACCCGGCAGGCGCGTTCCAGGTTGTACATATGAAAGAACGCCTCGGCGATCGTCCGGCCAACGGTCAAGGTTCCGTGGTTACGCAAGATCAGCATATTCGCGTCGCCGAGATCCGCCAGCAGCCGCGGCTTCTCCTCGTCGTAAAACGCGAGCCCTTCGTAATCGTGATAGGCGATGCCGCCATAGGCGAACTGGGTGAACTGCGAGATCGGTTGCAGCCCTTCTTTCTGGCAAGCAACCGCGACACCGGAATCCGTATGCAGATGGACGACGGCATTAATGTGCGGAGCGCCCTCGTGCACGGCACCGTGGATGATAAAACCGGCGTAGTTGATCTCGTACTCGCTCTCCTCGACCTTCTCGCCGGCGTGGTTGATCTTGACCAGGTTCGAGGCGGTGATCTCCTCGTACATCAGACCGAACGGGTTGATCAGGAAATGCTCAGGCTCGCCGGGTACTCTGGCGGTGATGTGGGTGAAGATCAGATCGTCCATGCCCATGTGGCCAAAGCTCTGATACACGGCGGCCAGTTCCGCGCGCGCAGTGCGCTCCTCGGCGCTCCAGGAATTTGCACCCGAACGTAACGCGGTGATGCTCATGGATCTCATCCTTGCTCTTTGTTGCGGCTCGTTGTCTGTTGCAAGAGAGACTATCGCGAAACTGCGGCCGGATGAAACTCAATGGTGGACCGCCTGAACAACCGCGAGGCGCGCCGCCTGTTTATCGCGCGCCATGGCTTGGCTGAACCGGTGGGAAGCGGATTGCGGCGCCGCGATTTACCGACGCTGATCGAAAGCCTCGGCTTCGTGCAGATCGACAGTATCCGCACTGTCGAACGGGCGCACCACCACATCTTGTTTTCGCGCGCGGGTACCTATCGCCCGAGTTGGCTGGCACATCATTTGGAACGTGAGCGCTCGCTGTTCGAGCATTGGACCCATGACGCTTCGATCGTGCCGGTCGAGTACTACGCCTATTGGAAGCATAGGTTTGCGGCCGCACGCGATCGCATCTTGTCAAAGAGTTGGTGGCGCGAGCGGTTGGGCAATGACCGCGAAGCCATGCTGGAAAGGGTCTTGGCCCGGATCGAAGAGGAAGGCCCGATACTGGCCCGCGAGTTGAACGAGGATGGCGAGCAGCGCGGCGGTACCTGGTGGGGCTGGCGGCCGTCCAAGTCGGCGCTTGAGTTCCTTTGGCACACCGGAGCGATATCCGTCACCAGACGAGAGGGTTTCCAGAAAGTCTACGACCTGTCCCACCGGGTTATTCCGGACACCCATTTCGAAGCGGAAACTGGCCGCGAGGACCTCATCGATTGGGCCTGCCGGACGGCACTTGATCGTCTTGGCATTGCCACCCCGGGCGAGCTTGCGGCGTTCTTTGATTTGATCTCTCCTGGAGATGCCAAGACCTGGGTCGAGCGGACAGATACCGATGCGTTCCGGCCCATCACGGTCGAGCTCGCCGATGGATCCGACCGTGACATGCTGGCCCGCCCGGATTTACCTGAGGTTCTGGCGGAAACCCCGGACCCGCCGGGCCGTTTGCGTATCCTCAGCCCGTTCGACCCGATGCTCCGCGACCGCAAGCGGGCCGAGCGCTTGTTCGGTTTCGATTACCGTTTCGAGGCCTTTGTCCCGGGACCGCAACGCCAATATGGCTATTATGTCTTCCCGATATTGGAAGGCGATCGTCTGGTCGGACGGATCGATATGCGGGCTGACCGGGACGCCGGCGCGTTGACCGTGCGCAAAGTCTGGCCGGAGCCCCGCTTGTCGCTCTCCAAGGCTCGTAGCACCCGGCTCGATGGGGAGCTCGAACGGTGGCGACGGTATTTGGGCTTCGAGACAGTCCGCTCTTAGGTTCGCTGCCATTCGCGTAGGGCGGATTTCAGGATCTTGCCGGGGCCGCTCTTCGGTAAGGGTTCGGTGCTGAACTCGATCTCGCGCGGGCATTTGTAGTGGGCGATCAGGCCCCGGCAATGTTCGATCAAGTCCTCGGCCGCGATGGCGGTGCCGTTCTCCAGGCGAACCACGGCGTGGACCCGTTCGCCCCAGCGTTCGTCCGGCAGGCCGATAACGGCGCATTCGGCGATCGCTGGGTGCAGATGCAAGGCATTCTCGACTTCGGCTGAGTAGATGTTCTCACCGCCGGAGATGATCATATCCTTCTTGCGGTCGACGACGGTGAGATATTGGTCTTCGTCCAAATACCCCAGATCACCGGTATGCAGCCAGCCGTCTCGGAGCGCTTCCGCCGTCAAGTCAGGCCGCTGCCAATAGCCGGGTGTTATCGTCGGCCCACGCAGTAAAATCTCTCCAACCTCTCCGGTTGCCACATTTCGGCCGTCGTCGTCGGCGATGCGGATATCGACGTCGAATACCGCGCGTCCGGCGGTGCGAAGCTTGGCAGCGAGGGGACCGTCCAGGTCGTCAACAGAATGCGGCAAGGTGGAAACCAGCGGCGAGGTCTCGGTCATGCCGTAGCTATGGGCGAACTTGGTATGCGGCAGCGCGCGCATCAAGCGGGCGAGCAGGGCTTCCGGCATCGGCGCCGCGCCGTAGGACAGGTGCGAAAGACTGGACAGATCGTGCTCCTTGAACTCCGGCATCTCAAGCAGCATCGCGATCATGGTCGGCACCAGGACGACCGAGGTTATCTTCTCGGTTTCGATCAGGCTCAGCATGTTGGCTCCGGAAAACCGGCACATGACGACGTGGCACCCCATGGCGATGGTGTTGGTAAAGATGCGGGAGCCGGCGGCCAAATGGAACAGGGGCCCAGCGTGCAGGGCCACCGTGGTCTCGTCGTAGCCATAGCCCGGAATGGTGTGCAAAGCGTTGATCGCCAGATTGGCGTGGGTCAGGATCACGCCCTTGGAACGCCCGGTGGTGCCACCGGTGTAAAACAGACAAGCGATATCGTCATCGCTGCGCCTCGCATCTTCGACCGGTTCGGTCTCGGCGATCAGGGTTTCATAGTCGGCGAAACCATCAGCGGTACCTTCGTCGGCGTGAATGAGGTGGTGGATGCAATCGCATTGCCGGGCCAACGCGCGCGCCTGCTCGGCATGGTCACTATCGGCCAGCAGGATCGCGGGCGTGCAATCCTCGACGCACTCGACCATCTCTGGCGTCGACCACCGGGTGTTGATCGGCGCGATGATGCCGCCGGCCCAAATTGTCGCGAAGTAGTATTCCACGTACCGATCGCTGTTGAGCGCCAGGATCGAGACCCGATCGCCCGGTTTGAGTCCAAATCCTCGAAAGGCTCCGGCGAGACGAGCGACCCGGTCGGCGAACTGGCGATAGGTCCGCCGGCGGTCTTCGCAGATGAGCGCAAGCGCATCCGGCCGTTGAAGCGCGGCGCGGGTAAGGCCGTGGGTCAGATGCATGGGGTGTG
The DNA here is from genome assembly GCA_018699735.1 of Rhodospirillaceae bacterium. Classification (GTDB taxonomy): domain Bacteria; phylum Pseudomonadota; class Alphaproteobacteria; order Thalassobaculales; family Thalassobaculaceae; genus JABIRP01. The sequence goes on from JABIRP010000183.1 coordinate 24,113, forward strand.
CTCTGAGGTGCTGGTGCGACCCTCCCCCCGCCACTTATGCCGCTTCCCGGTTTGGCGCAGCCAAGACCGGGATCCAGGGCCCAAGGCACCATGGTGGGCATTTGAGCGGGCCGCCCTGGA
>JABIRP010000184.1 GCA_018699735.1 Rhodospirillaceae bacterium
CAAGCGCTAGTAATTCCGTCGTCTCCATCGAACTCGCCCCCGCAAAATTGCTCACCGCGGAGACGATAATTCAACTCAGTATTAACTGTTGAGATTCCACTTGAAACGTCGAGGAGCCGCATTTTTCAATGTCTTATTGAAATAGCTCGTCTGCGCACGTTCTGATCTCCGCAAAGAGTCAGCTCGTGCTATACCGCGCGGTAAGCATCACGTCATTACGCCGCCTTTTCCAGCCCCGCGCTTTCTTCCAGACCGAGCATCAAGTTCAAGTTCTGAACTGCCGCACCGCTGGCGCCCTTGCCGAGGTTGTCATATTGCGCCACCAGCACGACCTGGTCGTGGTTGGCGTTGGCGAAGACGTGTAGGCGTAGGTCGTTGGTACCATTTAGGGCTTCGGGATGCAGATCCTTCATCGCCTCGGTCTCGGCCAACGGGGCCACTGAAACAAAGCGTTGGCCGGCATAGCGTTTAGTCAGCATCCCGTGAATTGCCGCCGGCGTCGGCTTGTTCGGCAACGACCAGAGATGCAATGGAATGCTGGTCAGCATGCCCTGAGCGTAGTTTGCCACGCTCGGCACGAAGATCGGTGTATGGGTGAGGTGGGTGTAGGCCTGAAACTCCGGCACGTGCTTGTGGGCCAGCGTCAACCCATAAAGCCAGAACGGATCGGGCGCGTAATTTTGCGCCTCCGGGTCTTCATAGCGGGCAATCAGCGCCTTGCCGCCGCCGGTATAGCCGGAGACGGCATTTATCGTCACCGGATAGTCCGCCGGCACTAGGCCGTCCTCGATCAAAGGCCGCAACAGCGCGATCGGTCCTTGGGGATAGCACCCCGGATTGGAGACCCGCTGCGCTGTGGCAATCATTTCCGGTTGCTCAGGCGTCATCTCAGGAAAGCCATACGCCCAGCCTGGCGCAACCCGGTGCGCGGTCGAGGCGTCAATCACCCGGGCTTCCGGGTTCTCCAGCATCGATACCGCTTCGCGCGCCGCATCGTCCGGCAGGCAGAGGATAGAAACGTCGGCCTCATTCAAGGCACGGCGGCGGTGCTCAAGATCGCGCCGCCGCTCGTCTCCGAGCAGCAGGATCTCGATATCATCCCGAGCGGCGAGCCACTCGCGGATCTGCAGGCCAGTAGTGCCAGCCTCACCGTCGATATACACCGTTGCCTTGCCCATCGGACAGGCCTCCATCTTGTTCGGGGAGGGGGATCCTCCCGCAAATTAACCCTTCACGACCTGGAACGGGTTGAACGCCTGACATCCCGCCATCATCTCGATGCTGTTGATGTTCACGTTCTTCGGTCGCGTCGCCGCCCAAAATACCGCATCGGCTACATCGTCAGCGGTGATCGGCTTTATGCCATCATATACGGCATCAGCCTTGGACTTGTCACCCTTGAAGCGAACCGTCGAGAACTCGGTATCCGCCAGACCGGGGGCTATATCGGTGGCGCCGATGTTCTTGGCCACCAGATCGGCCCGCAAATTGAGGGTGAACTGGTGCACGAAGGCCTTTGTGGCACCGTAGACATTGCCGCCCGGATAGGGGTAGGCACCGGCGACCGAGCCCAGATTAATCACATGACCGCCACCAGCCGCAACCATCATCGGCAAGGCCGTGCGCGTGCAATACAAAAGCCCCTTGATGTTGGTATCGACCATCAGCTCCCAATCCTCGAGTGCGACCGCATCAGCACCCTCCAACCCGACAGCCAGACCGGCGTTGTTGACCAGCACATCGATCGGCTGAAATTCGGCCGGCAATCCGGCAAAGGCCGCTTCGACGGACGCCCGATCGGTCACATCAAGGGTGATCGCGTGGCTCGGATTGGTAAGCTCAGCCTTCAGCGCATCCAAACGCTCCGTCCGGCGCCCGGAAATGATGGTTTGCCAACCCTCCCTGTCAAACCGGCGCGCGGTCGCGTCACCGAAACCAGAGGTGGCACCTGTAATGAAAACGGTCTTAGTCATCTGTAAACTCCTCGTGTATTACCAATATGTTATTGATGTTTGTTAATCTACTCTTCGAGCTTAGCACGTTGCCAAAACGCTTCCATCTCGTCGAGTTCGGCATCTTGCGGTCGACGTCCGGTCTCAGCCAACAGGGTCTCTATGCGGCGAAACCGGCGCTCGAACTTGGCATTCGTGGAGCGGAGCGCCGTCTCAGGGTCGACATCCAGATGACGAGCCAGGTTGACGACAGTGAACAAGATGTCTCCGAGTTCATCCTCGATCCTGTCTGGGGCCACGGTATCGGCCGTAATTTCAGCCCGCAGTTCGGCGAGTTCCTCATCGATTTTGTCGAGCACCTGGTCGGCTTTCGGCCAGTCAAATCCGACCCTAACGACGCGTTTTTGCAGTTTTATGCCGCGTGTCATGGCGGGCAGGGCGACACTCACGCCATCGAGCACGCTCTCCACCCGACCCTCGGTTTTGGCTACTGCGGCTCGTTCAGAGGCTTTTTGGTCTTCCCAATTAACCGTCTGGGCATCGGCGGTTGTGATATCCAAATCGCCAAAGACATGCGGGTGGCGGCGGATCATCTTGTCGGCGATGGTGCCGGCAATGGCTGCAAAGTCGAACAAACCATCTTCCTCGCCCATGCGCGCGTAATAGACGACCTGAAGCAGAAGATCGCCAAGCTCGTCCTTCAGATGCGCCATGTCGCCTTGAGCGATCGCATCCGCCACCTCATACGCTTCTTCGATCGTATAGGGCGCGATGGTTTCGTAGGTTTGCTCGATATCCCATGGGCATCCGGTTATGGGATCCCGAAGCCGAGCCATCACAGCCAACAACCGCTCGACCGGATCGATGACCTCGTGAATTGGATCTGTCGGATTCAGGTCCGGTTTATGATTAGGTGTCTCTGTCATGGTGGCGGAACCTAACGCCTGATTTGCGTCGGGAAAAGGGGAACGGGCGCGTGAACCCTTGTTAGCTGTTTTTGGATTCATTAAATCGCATAATGTATATTATGGGAAATTCTGTTTATTGTTTCAAATCAAAACACTAGCGAAACTCATTGCAACTGTTTGGCCCCAACCTCGGAAAATACAAAAGCAAGAGCCTGCATCGAGGAATTTCAGCGGTGGATAGTGTGACAATGGATCGTGCAATGTCGCCACACTTCAGCTCACCTCATCGTCGATGGGGCTGAGACCGATGACCAGCCTCAACCGTCCGGCCTCAGATCCCCTTGTAGACGACCTTGGCGGATGAACAGGTGCCGTCCTTGTCGACCGCCGGCTGCAGGATCGTTTGCATATTGGAGCCCTGGAAGCCCTTGGTGAACTTCACCGTTTGATCGGCAGTGCGTAGTAACACGCCATGTTTTTTGCAGACCCTCATGACGTCCAGCAGGAAAGCCTTCGCCTCCTCCTTGGACAGTTGGTTCTTCTGGTGGTCTTTGGTGAATTGGTCAATCAGGTTTGGGTCGATCATGTCATTTCCCTAAGCAATTGGGATCACGCTCCATGGTATACGATTTACGATGAACGTTGAAACTTACGAATTCTCGCCTCTCAGGGACTCTCCAAGCCATGCATAGCAACCCTGCTCCGATGGCACACTATTTTGGTGACAGCGTTCCTGACGCGCAACAGCACCTTAAAACCCTTGAAGAAGGCCTGGGAGGTCGCGGTAATTTGATGCCCGCCGCCCGCGCCATCATTTCCTTCTACCTCGCGCGGAAATTGCCAGGTCCTTGCTTGGCATTTTTCAAACGCATCCAGCCCGACCGGGCCGATCACCGGGTCGTATACGAGACCTTGCTTGCCGAGACATTGTTGGAATTCAGCATGCCACGGGCGGCGCATATAGTCGCGCTGGGCTTTGCCGCAATGGAGCACCGCAGTCAACGAACGGATTTGATCGGCGCCATAGCTATGGCCCTCGCTTCATCATCATGGAGTCGGTTCAGGATAGCGGTACAGGCCGTAGAAGCCATCGACCCCGATGCAATGACTGACGGACATGTGGCATTTCTGAAAATCGCTAAGGAATGTCAGTATTATTTCGAAATCGCTCGGCGTGACGGATGGAACACCAACACGCTTGCCGCGGCATCTCGACAACTATCGCGCCTTGGAGCATTCGGGCTCGACATTACGATTTTAGCAGCGGCTCGTGAGGCGAATTTGGACTCGCATTTTGTGATCCGCTGCACGGATCATGCGATGTTGTATGACACCGACCGGGCTCAAGTTCTCAAAAACCGCCAACGATCCCACATGGATGGCCCAGATGACGAGCAGGCTAGCACTGGACGCGAGCTGATAACGCCCGATCAGCGCGAAACAAGCCACACCCTCCCAGAAGATCGCTTCACAATGTCAGGGCATGGCAAGTGGAGCCGCTACGTGCCCGGTGGAGACGATTCCCGCACTTCAATGGAGATCGGTGGCCCCTTCACGATCGACCACAACCACGTCCAAGGGGTTGGCGTCTTCCACCTAGTGTTTAGCTTGACGGGCGGATGGCGAAAGCTCCCCGCGCCAGACCCCAAGCCAATGTCACCAATCGGGTTGCGAGCGCATTTCGACGACCTCCGTGGAGGCGTGCTCGAACTGAGCCTCGGTGTGAGTGGGCAAGGCAAAGAGAATTTCGCCCTTGCTCTGAATGTCCAGGCGGCGAACCGAGGATCGTCGCATGCGCCGTCGACAGTAAATTCAACAGGCTGGCGCCATGACGGGGTCATCCTTTTGTCCGATTTTCCCGAGCATAGTCCCCAAACCGTTCGCTTTGATCTCGCAGTGGACGAAGGTCGATGGAGTTATTTAGCCGGCAATCATAATCTGTTGTGGGGTTTGAAGCGGAAAAAGTACTTGTTTGGCTCGCTAATCGATGCCTTGGCTATGTTCGATAGCAATTTCGTTTTCACCTTAATTCCATTGCGGCCAGGCTTAAAGACCGACACTCTCAGGCTCAATTTCGGGTCAATTCGGTTGCGGCGACCCGACCATTCTCTGCTGCGAGCAGGCCGCACCAGGCTAGTGAGGCACCCCGGTGATGACCCGGCTCAGGCACGCCGGATCCATGATGGTCGGACAGGGACGGCCCATGCCTCCTGGTTCGGGAGTGGAACACCCAATGAAGATCAGGTGTTCGAATTTGAACTCCCTTCCCTCACCCGTTTTTCAAATTTTCGGCTGCACCAGAATTCAGACCAACCAACGCGAGAAGCTCGTATCGAGGTCGCGATCGACGGTGAATTCTTGGAACTATGGCGTGGAATCCTTGCCATGGGACGTCCGGAATGGGGCGAGGGACGTGTCACAGATATCGAACTTGATCGGCCGATCGCATCAGAGCGGGTTCGTCTAACACTCGCGTCAGGGTGGCATGGAAACATTGCAGGCTTAGCACTGTTCGAGGGTTTTGGTGTGTCGGATAACGAAGAGTTCGATCATTTCGCGGACACCGGCTCGCCTGACCTTCCGGTACCAGTGGGCGACACTGCTGAAATCTCAGACGCCAAGATAGTCGCGAAAGACGCAGCCGGTTGGGTTATTGCCGTGCGGATCAATCGCATGGGGCGTTCATGTCGGCTGCGCTACGAAATAGCGGGCAACTTCTCGGAAACTGTAGAAACTGCGAGCGGCCAGTCGCCGACACCGGCGACATTTTTCTACCGAATACCCTCACTTGATCCGTCCCCCTCTGCAGCGACTTCATATTGCCTCGTAGTATCCTTGACCGAAGACGATATGCTGGTTGATACGAAACGGCTACTCTTAGGTCATGAGCCGTGACGCCCTCAAACGAGCGCTGAAAAAACCGGGCCGGGTGATGACTTGGCACGCCGGCCAGCGCAACCGTTCGCATAAAAGCTCCGAGCGCGAGGATTACGTCACCGTCATTCCGAAAGAAATGGCATCGCTGCTGCAACAGGTTGGCTCGACCACGGATGTGTTCGAATTCCTTGAGATCTTTCTGGACGAGCTGCTGCAGGATCAAGCCTACGGAACGCTGTCGGAAAACAAACCCGACGAAGACCCTGAACCCATAATCCTGGAACTGCGAGGCTATTTCGAACGCTGGATGGAGTTTTACGTGCGCGAGGTCGCACCGCCGCCACCCGGTCCGGCGGGTTCTGTCGGGATGAGTTGGACCGACGCGCTTGAACGGAAGCAACCGCGCTGGCTGATCCTAGCCAATATGAACGCCCGCTCAATTTCTGCCTGTGGTTCTGGGTTTGAGCGCCTGCTTGATGTCTCGGATCTGGTCGCCCG
>JABIRP010000185.1 GCA_018699735.1 Rhodospirillaceae bacterium
CAAGCGCTAGTAATTCCGTCGTCTCCATCGAACTCGCCCCCGCAAAATTGCTCACCGCGGAGACGATAATTCAACTCAGTATTAACTGTTGAGATTCCACTTGAAACGTCGAGGAGCCCTATTTAGGAACATGTACGCCATAGGTCCAGCCCGGAAATTCCCCCAGATTGACATTTCGATATCGGGCGAGACGGTGACCGCTCGGTGGGTTTGGGACTTTGGCAGAAAATCTGGTGTTGCCGGAAGGCATTGAACCCCATTTCAAAGGTACCGGACCTTGTGATCCACGCAGCTCCTTGATTTGTATCTATATCGCCCGTCTGTGCCGCACCGCAAATACACGGGTCAGCAAATACATGGGCCAAACTCGCTTGGTTCTCACTGTGATTTTAAAGTGTGGTTTCTAAGCAGTTCAATCGATCAGCCAACTCCGGATCATCTGCCGCACCCCATATGACTTGCATGAGATCTTTGGCGTCCGGCTCTAACCATCCACGCAATGCAAGACCACCTGATAGAGCCAACGCCAAGTCGTGACGGCTTCGCCGCTCGGGTTAATGGATGGGGGGCTCATCGTCTATCCGTCTTTGGCTCGGTGGGCAATTTGTTCACGAAATTCTTCTCTATTGCGATTCCAGATTGATCTTGGCCGAGCGAAGTACAGTTAGGGCACTGTCCACCAGCTTGGATGTCCGCCCAACCGCACGCTCGAAGCTCCTTGCGAAATCGGGGAACTTTCTGATCCACCCTGGTTCGAGCGTGCTGTTCCGCAATATTGCCAAATCCGAACTGAGCGCGTCGATCAGGGCAAGGACGACCGCCAATCGCATCGGCCGGCGGAGCGTCTCGTTTCCAATCTCGAATTTAGCCGACCCATCTTCCAGCCTAAAGGCCAAGTTCATGCCCTCGATCGAAATCTCGTACCTCAGAAACCGGTTCGGCCGGTCGAAAAATCCATGCGAAAGGAATATGGAAAGCGGGTCCATATCCGAAAACTTGGACATTATCTCCTGGCCCGCTTCAATCCTCTCCACCGCGCGCATGACGACCTTGTCGTCGAATACTTCGCGGGACACATTTGGTCTTGCAGCGTGATTGACAATGTCAATCACCGGCAGAAATACGGCGCGGCCACCGACCATGAAGGCCCGCGTAAGTTTCCAGATTCTGATGGTCCTGTTCTTTGTTTCATCGCGGCATACATCGCTGGCGCGAGCGGCGGAGTGTTTCCAGAGCCGTGACTTCGAGAACATCTGCTTCAAGTCGTCGGCCAGGTCCTTGTCATGGTAGTGCGGGTAAAGCGATCTAAGCTCCGCTTCGTCCGGCAGAGATTTAAGATAGGTTTCCTTGAGCGCCCTGTCGTCGTGCAGATGAAACGATTCAACATCGAAAAAATAGTCATTCCGCAATTCCAAGAGTATTTGACCTTTGTCGATATCTCGTGCCGCGAAGACGCCCGCGCCGTCGTTGGAAAATGCCAAAGTGACCAGATCCGTATGCGCGGTGAATTGTTGAAGGCTGTCCAGCATGCCACGTCTGGGAGAGGTCGAACTCATCCCGAAAAACTCACTGGAGGCAACAGCTTAGACATGATACAACACCAAAACCTGCGGTAAAAAAATATATCCTGTTGTCCGGGAAGCATTGGGACAGAGACCACAGGCCAGCATAGGGGTCTAACTGGGGTTCCCGCCTGCAACCGGTGCCATTCACTCCCAGGCTCAGATTCACTCCCACACCCTGGCCCTGATCCGCCGTTGTTTCGAGCGTAATTGTAATTATCGGTGCATGAATCTACCACGGCAATGGCGGGAATGCCCCCGCCGTGTCGGCTATCCGAGGCTTCACCAACTTCAAGCTCATACCATGGTAGACCGAGGACAGGTACATCGGGTTCCCCCCTGACCGGATGACCTAATACGCAGAGTTCTGCGGTATCTCGGTAAACCCGTAGCACCGATTACGTCACGGCCATCGATAACCCATTCAGCCTACAGCCACACTGGCGTCACACAAAATACTCGAAACAAGCGGATCTACACCGAATCAGACGTAGTACACTATATTTCTAACAGGCCGAAAACGCTGAGAAATCTGGTGCTGCCGGAAGGAATTGAACCTTCGACCTCTCCCTTACCAAGGGAGTGCTCTACCCCTGAGCTACGGCAGCCTTTTTGGCACTCTGAGTGCTCTCTGTACATCGCCAGGGGGTCCCTGGCGAGGCGCGCGGAACATGCCACAGGGGTATGGGGGAGGCAAGTGGTTTCAGGCCTCCAGACAGCCCCCCTGACACGTCCCAGAATCAGGCTGGATTTTCGCTCTCCGGCAATCCAGATTAGAGCACCATCGCATGTGAGTGGGGACAGTTAGTGGCTGGCACAGACGAACCTGAGGATTCGACGAAACAAGGCCCGAATAAGCGCACGGACGGGCAATCCGAGCGCCAGAAACGCTCGGCCGAAGCGCTGCGGCGGAACCTCCGTCGTCGCAAGACGCAGGCTCGCTCTCGCTTAACCGGTGAGCCCGCGCAAATTCCCGCGCAAGGTCCCACACAAGAGCCAACCGAAAAGGACTGAGTCGTAATCGCCCCCCGAATTCGCCTATGCTTCACCCGCCTTTGCTTTGCCCGCCTAACCTCTGCATGAGACCAAACCATCAAACGGAACCCCACCATGGCCGAACCTGGACGCGAGATCCCGAAACCAACACCGGAAACCCAGCACTTCTGGGATGGCTGCAAACAGGGCGAGTTGCTGCTGCAGACCTGTAAGTCTTGCGACCACACGTACTTCCCGCCACGCCCCTTCTGCCCGGACTGCGGCCATCGTGAGGTTGCAGTCGTCAAAGCAACCGGGCGGGCGCGTTTGTTCAGCTACATCATCAACCACCTGCCGACCCCGGGCTTCGAAGTTCCCTTCGCGATCGCCGTGGTCGAGCTGGATGAAGGCCCGCGCATGATGGCCAATATTCTGGAGTGCGAGCAGACGCCGGAAGCCCTGGTGCTCGACATGCCGTTGGAGGTCACGTTCCAGCCGGTCAGCGACGATATCAGCCTGCCGCAGTTCAAACCCGCCAGTCAGTCAACCGGCTCGGGGAGCGCCTAACATGGGACAGAAAACCGTTGCCATCGTCGGTGCCGCCGAGACCACGGAACTCGGCAAGATCCCGCATATGTCACAGATCCAGCTGCACGCCGACGCGGCGCTGAACGCGCTCGCCGATGCCGGCTTGACGATCAAGGATATCGACGGCGTCGCAACCGCAGCCCACAACCCGGTGGAGCTGGCCCACTATCTCGGCATCACGCCGACCTGGGCCGACGGAACCTCGGTCGGCGGTTGCTCGTTCATGCTGCATGTTCGCCATGCCATGGCTGCGATCGAGGCCGGGCTTTGCACCACGGTTCTGATCACCCACGGTGAGAGCGGCCGCTCCTGGGTCGGCCGGCATGGCCCCTCATTGTTTCCGAGCGAGTTGCAGATGCAGTTCGAGCGACCCTTCGGCGTCTCGCGGCCACCGAACATGTTCACCATCCCGGTGTTGCGCTACATGAAGGACCACGATCTCTCGGTCGAAACCCTGGCCATGGTCTCGGTGATCCAGCGTGAGTGGGCGGCCAAGAACCCGCGCGCAAGCTTCAAAGACCCGATCACCGTCGACGACGTGCTCAATTCCAAGATGATCGCCTATCCGTTCCGGTTGCTGATGTGCTGTCTGGTGACCGACGGGGGCGGCGCCTTGATTCTGACCAAGGCCGACCGGGCGAAGGATTTCCCGACCAAGCCGGTCTATATTCTCGGCAGCGGAGAGAGCGTGGAAAGCCCGATGATCAGCCAGATGGCCGATTTCACCAGCTCGCGCGCCTTTAAGGTGTCAGGCACCAAGGCGTTCGAGACATCGGGTATCAGCCACGCGGACGTGGACCATCTGATGATCTATGACGCCTTCGCGCATCTGCCGATTTACGGGCTCGAGGATCTGGGCTTCGTCAAGCCGGGCGAGGCCGGCGACTTTATTGCCGAGCGTAATACCGCGCCTGGCGGCACACTGCCGCTCAACACCAATGGCGGTGGTCTCAGCTATATGCACAGCGGCATGTATGGCATGTACGCGCTGCAGGAGGGCGTGCGACAGATGCGCGGAATCGCACCGGCCCAAGTCGAAGGGGCGGAGATTTCGGTGGTGCATGGCGTCGGCGGCATGTTCTCTGCCAGCGGCACAATCGTGCTGACCAATTCCGAGTAAGGGGCCGTGAGCCTGCCAAGCTCTGACCTCGCTGCCGATTATGACGTGATCGTTCTGGGTGCCGGGGCCGGCGGCATGGCGGCCGCGATCGTCGCCGCCAACGAGGGCTTGGAGGTCCTAGTCATCGAGAAGACTGACTATGTCGGCGGCACCACGGCGATCTCTGGCGGCATGGTCTGGGTGCCGAACAACACCAAGATGGAAGCGGCTGGCGTGCCCGACACGTTAGAGGCGGCTCAGACCTATCTTGACGCCACTGCTGGCAAGGGTGCCGGCGCTGAGTTGCGGCGGATCTATCTGCAGGAAGCGCCCGG
>JABIRP010000186.1 GCA_018699735.1 Rhodospirillaceae bacterium
GGTCTGGGTGCCGAACAACACCAAGATGGAAGCGGCTGGCGTGCCCGACACGTTAGAGGCGGCTCAGACCTATCTTGACGCCACTGCTGGCAAGGGTGCCGGCGCTGAGTTGCGGCGGATCTATCTGCAGGAAGCGCCCGGTGCGATCAACTATCTCGACAACAACAGCCACGTTCAACTGGTACCGCTACCCTTCTATCCCGACTATTACCCGGACGAGCCCGGGGCCACGCTGGGCGGTCGGGTAATGGAACCGCTGGCCCTGGACGCCAGAGAGTTGGGAGCAGCCTTCAAGCTGCTGCGCCCTCCCCTGCCGGAATTTACTCTGTTCGGTGGCATGATGGTGGCGCGCCCGGACATCGCACATTTCCGCCACGTATTCCGCTCCGTTTCATCCACGCTGCGGGTGGCGAAGCTGACCGCCGCCTACCTCCTCCAGCGGATACGACTGCATCGCGGTGCCAATCTGGTTCTGGGCAATGCTTTGGCCGGCCGGCTTTTGAGGTCCCTGTTGACGCTCAAGGTCCCGGTCCGGCTCTCCACGACAACCAACCGATTGATCCAGCAGGCCGGCCGGGTCACGGGCGTCGAGATCGAGACCGCGTCCGGGCCGGAGGTCATCGCGGCCCGTAGAGGTGTGGTCCTGGCAACCGGCGGCTTCTCACACGATCCAGTAGCGCGCCAGAAACATCTTCCGGCCGAAGCGGCGCTGCATTCCGCAGCGGCCGAGGGCAATACCGGAGACGGCCTGAACTTGGCACTTGAAGCCGGCGGTAACGTGCCGCAGGACAATGTGAGCAATGCCTTCTGGGCCCCGGTCTCGCGGTTCACTCGGGCGGACGGAAGCGCTGGGGTCTTTCCCCACACGGTGACCGACCGGGGCAAGCCAGGCATGCTGGCCGTCAATCAAGACGGCAGGCGTTTCACTAACGAGGCAAACTCCTATCACGACTTCGTGCTGGCAATGTTCCGCGCCCATAACCAGGACCCGACCATCCCCGCCTATCTGATCTGCGACCGCCAATCGCTTTGGCAATACGGCCTGGGTGCAATCAAGCCGATGACCATGCGGCTAACGCCATACCTGGCAAGCGGCTATCTGACCGAAGCTCCGACGGTGAAGGCATTGGCGGAGCGCATTGCTGTAGACCCCGACCATCTGAGTGAAACCCTGACCACCTACAACACCGATGCCGAGCGTGGAGAAGACAGCGCCTTCGGTCGGGGGTCCAACGCCTACCACAAATATGTCGGCGATCCGGCGAACCAACCCAACCCCTGCATGCGCTCGGTCGCCACACCGCCGTTCTATGCCATCGCCCTTTATCCAGCCGACCTGGGCACAGCCGCCGGCGCGCGCACCGGGGCCAATGGCGAAGTTCTGGGCGGTGATGGCGCGCCGATCGCCGGGCTCTACGCCTGCGGCAATGATATGAACTCGGTCATGGCCGGCAGCTACCCTGGCCCCGGCATCACGCTCGGCCCGGCATTGGTCTTCGGCTATCTGGCGGCGATGCACTTGGTGCGGGGTGAGGGAAATTGAAATGTGTGGTTTTCACACTGGGACAAAAGGGTAGGCTTAGGGTCGGGAAAGGGTGTGGGGCTTCGAAATTCGACGCTATTAACGCTCCCCGGACGCTGCGAAGCGGCTGTCCGGGGTTCAGGGCGGCCAGCACCATTCTTTTGGCCCTGGATCCCGGTCTTGGCTGCGCCAAACCGGGAAGCGGTAGTAAGGTGGCGGTGGGAAATTAAACTCTGATCTCGAGGAACAGCAGACCATGTCGACCGACACGATCCACGTCACACCAGAAGAGATTGTACGTTTTGTGACCGAATTGCTGGTGGCAGAAGGCGTTCCCGAAAACGACGCCGCGACCGTCGCCGAATGTCTGGTCGAGGCCGATCTTCGCGGTGTCGATACCCACGGTGTGGTTCGACTGCCGGGATATATCGACCGGGTACACCAAGGGCTGATCAATCCGCGACCCGATATGAAGTTCGAACAGGTCGCACCGGTCGCGGCCTCGCTAGACGGCGAGAACGGATTTGGCTTCGTCATCGCACGCCGAGCCATGGACGCGGCGATCGACATGGCCGAGGGTAGTGGCGTCGGCCTGGTCTCGGTACGTCGCAGCACTCATTTCGGCATGGCCGCCAGCTACATCCTGCAGGCGATGCGTCGGGGCATGGCGGCAATCGTCTTCTCAAATGCCTCGCAAGCCCTGCCGCCCTGGGGCGGGCGCCAGGAGATGTTCGGCACCAACCCGCTGGCCTTCGGCGTGCCCGGTGGCAAGGAAGGCGACTTCCTGCTCGACATGTCGCCCTGTGTGGCGGCGCGCGGCAAGATCCGCCGCGCCTTGCGTCAAGGTGTGGAGATCCCGCTCGGCTACGCTCTCGATAGCGACGGCCAGCCGACGACAGATCCAGCCAAGGCGCTGGAGGGTGTGCTGCTGCCGATAGGCGGCTACAAGGGGTCCGGACTTTCAATCATGGTCGATATCATGGCCGGCGTGCTGTCGGGGGCTGCCTACGGTGGCGACGTTAGAAATCAGTATCAGGACTTCGAAAACCCGCAGAATGTCGGTCACTTCATGCTCGCCTTTAAAGCCGATCTGTTCCTTCCAATGGACCAAATTCACGACCGAATGGACACACTCACCCAGCGTGTACGGAGCGCCCCAAAGGCCGAAGGGTTCGATGAAATCCTGATGGCTGGTGAACCCGAGCGGCGGCGTGAGGAAGCGCATCGCGCCTCTGGGATCCCGTATTCCCTGAAAGACCTGGAACCGTTGTTGACGCGCGCTGAGAAGCACGGACTAGCGCCTCTTGCAGCACGCAACACCTGACCCATGACTGCCACCGCGATCATAGACCCGTTTCATCCGGCCATCGCACAGACGATCCGAGAGTCCTTGCCTGGTGATTGGACCCTAACTGCGGCCGGAGAACCGACACCGAAAGCCCGTGCCGCGGCTGTCGCAAAAGCCGAAATCGTCTTCGTCATGGCCACTCCGATGCCGGCCGACTTGCTGCAAGTGGCGCCAAAGCTAAAGTTCATCCAAAAGCTCGGCGTTGGGGTCGACCGCATCGATACTAGTTATTGCGCCAAGAACGGAATTGCGGTCGCGCGATTGCAGGCCGGCAACGCCATCCCTGTCGCCGAACATACGGTGATGATGATCCTGGCCGCCTGTCGCCGCCTCGTTATGCTCGATCGCGAAACCCGGGCCGGCGCATGGGACAAGGAAGCCTCGCGTGGCGTCAACCGGCATATCCATGGCAAACGGATTGGGATCGTCGGCTTCGGCGCCATTGGTCGCCAGGTCGCTCAGGTGCTCTCGGGATTTGGCGTCGAGATCGCTTATTTTGACCCGTTCCCAGCACCGCCCGAGGTCGAGCAGCAACTCCGGGCCCGGCGCATGGAACTGGATGAGGTGGTGAGTACCTCGGATATCGTCAGCCTGCACTTGCCGCTCACCGATGAGACCAGAGGCTTGATAGGTCCGGAGCGTATCGCACGCATGAAACCGGATGCGATCTTGGTCAATTGCGCGCGTGGCGGATTGGTCGACGAGACGGCGCTAGCGGCCGCTTTGAGTGAAGGCCGGTTGCTCGGTGCGGCAATCGATACGTTTTCGGTCGAACCGCCAGTGGGCAACCCTCTCCTAGTTCTGGACACCGTAACCGTCAGCCCGCATTGCGCCGGCGCGACGCTGAACAATTTCGCGGCCGTGATGGCTCGCGCTGTTGAAAATGCTCAAGCTCATCTCGCTGGGCAGCCGCTCCCGCCAGCCGATGTGGTGGTGTAGGGTTGGGATGAAGACTGGAACTGGAGAGACCACATGACCACCACCGTCGAGGTTCTAGCCGACGCCTTCAAGGACTGGGGCACTCCGTTCATCGTTGGCCATCCGGGGGGAGAATCCGTCGAACTGATGGAGGCGGCACGCCAGCGCGATATGCGCTTTATCCTGATGAAGCAGGAAGTTGCAGGCGCCATGCTGGCCGCGACCTGGGGCGAGATTACCGGCTCACCGGGCGTGTGCATGTCGACCCGAGGCCCGGGGGCGGCCAATATGGTCAACGGCATCGCCCATGCCTATCTCGACCGGGCGCCATTGATCGCAATCACCGACCGATATTCCTCTGCGGCAAAGGAGGTCGGATTGCGTCAGCGTATCGATCAGCAAGCGATCTATGCCCCGGTGGTCAAGTGGAGTACGGCGATCGATGCCAGCGTCGTGCGCCAACAGGTGCGCCGGGCACTTAGGGTCGCGACCGACCGGCCGCCTGGGCCAGTGCAGTTCGAGATGCCGCAGAGCGAGACCACCAAGCAGGCGGGTGCCCCCGATGTCGAGCCGCCGCTGGTTCCAGACATTCTGCGTCCCCGCCCGGACCGCGACGCGCTAAAGCCCGTCATCGACCGGATCGATGCAGCACGCAAACCAATCCTCTTGATCGGACTTGGTGTGTTCTGGGACAAGGCTTCAGCCGAGTTAGTTCGCCTCGCCGAGCAACTTGGAGCGCCGGTTCTGACCACGTCGAAATGCAAGGGCGCGATATCGGAAGACCATCCGCTCCGCGCCGGCTGCATCATCGGCGGCCTGATCGAGCGCAAGTTGGTCCTGCAATCCGACCTGATCATCACCGTCGGCCTCGACGGCGTGGAGTTGCAACCCAAGGCCTGGCCCTACGACATCCCCGTGGTCTCCCTCGCCAATGCGGCGATGCTAGACGCACTGGTGCCGGCCAGCCTCGAGGTCATGGGCGATCTGGCACATCTGCTCGATTGCCTGACCGACTGGTGCGCGCCCGGAAGCGGTTGGGGCGAGGCGGCCGCACGGGTGTTTCGTGATGAAGTGGTCGATGCCCTGAACACGCCGGCCACCGGTCTCTCGCCACAACGCGCCATGGAGGTCGCCCGCGCCGTCCTGCCGCGCGACACCATCGCCACCTGTGATGCCGGTGCCAGCCGGCTGCTGGTGGTGCAAAAATGGGAAGCCTACGGCCCGCGCGAATTCCTGGCCTCGAACGGGCTCGGTTCCATGGGCTTTGCAGTACCGGGAGCGCTCGGCGCTCGGCTGGCGCATCCGGATCGACCGGTCGTGGCCTTTACCGGCGATGGCGGTTTCATGATGGCGGTGGCCGAGATGCAGACCTCGGTGCGGGAGAATCTGCCGATCATCGTCGTGATCTTCGACGACCAGGAAATCGGCTTGATCCGGGTGAAGCAGGAGATCAAGGGCATCGCGCGATTTGGGGTCGGCATAGGTGGGATCGATTGGGAAAGCCTGGCGGCCGGTTTTGGTGCCGACGGGGTCACGGTGGATACCGAGAACGGATTACAGGACGCACTTGTCGCCGCTCTCGCTTCAGGTCGCACGACAATCATCGGCGCCCGGATCGATGCCTCCGGCTACGTCGATCAGTTCAACGCGCTCCGGGAGTTGTGAAGACGGAGCGCCCTTCGACACGGATCTCGGTTCGCTCCGCTCTCTCGATCCGGCTCAGGACGACGAATATAATGTATAAAGATTTCGTCATCCTGAGCCGGGTTGAGCGTAGTCGAAGCCCGTGTCGAAGGGCGCCGCCAATTTTCAAACGCAGGCCAGCGCGTAGATCCCTTCCGTCCCGTCTGGAAGCTGCCAAGACCGCCAACTCGCACCGCCATCCTCGGTCCCAAGGACACGGCCACGCCGGGCTCCGAAATAGACACGGTCCGGCGAGGAGACGCCTTCGGCGACGATCATCGCAGTGCTGTCGACCTCGACACCATGGTCAAAGCGCGACCAGGTGGCACCGAAATCGTCGCTGCGATAGAGCGAGCCCTCATCACTAACGGCTGCAACGCTTAGAGCGGTGTACATGCGTTCAGGATCGTGGCTAGAGACTTTTACGTCACGGGCATAGGTCAGCGGCGAGAAACGGCCTATGCCGACCTCACGCCAAGTGGCCGCGCGATCGTCACTCAAAAACAACCCCATGCGATTGGCTAACCATACGGCATCGGGATGCGCCTGACTGATCGCCATCGAATGGCTGTCCATCATCCCTTCGGTTTCGTCATCGCTGAGGATTTTGGAGCGAAGGTGGTCTTGCTCGGCCAACTCCAACAGAGGCGCGTTGCAGCTTTGCCATGTCTCGCCGCCGTCGAGACTGCGCACGAGACCGCCAACCTCCAGGCCAACAATGATTTCATCGCTGTCACCCGGCGAGACCGAGATCCGCACGACCCGCATGGGGAAGGTCATGACGATTGCACCCGGTGGCAATGAGATCGGTAGGCGTTCCCAATTTCCACCCCCGCTCCGACTACGGAATACGGCGGTGCCTTGGGTTCCGACGTAAACCGTCTGCGGGTCGTTCGGGTCGAGGCAAATCGACCACACGACAGAGTCCTCGGCCGATGTACCCTCCGGTAAAGACAGAGAATGCCACGTCTCGCCGCCATCGTCGGAGCGATAAGGGCCCAACTGGGTGCCGGCAAAAATGGTTTGTGGTCTGTCCGGGCGTACAACGATGTGACGCACCTCGACTTGGTCGGGCAGGCCATCGCTCAACGCCATCCAATCGTCCAGCTCGGGGTCGAAACCGAAGAATCCATACTGGCGGCTGTGCTGGTCGGCTGCCCGCCATTGCCCAACGCCTGCGAATACGGTGTATGCCATAACCGTCCTCCTATCAGCTCTCTATCCCGTCTACGGCCGTCGATACCGTCAGATCCTTGACCGAACTGGCTCTTTTGGAAAGCCAGTACCGATACGGGCTCGGCATCAGGTCATAGGCCTCGTCGACGCCAAGCTTGAGCGCCGCATCCAGTGGCCAATTAGGATTGTGCAACGCCTCGCGGGCAATGGCTATCAGATCCGCACGGCCCTCCTGAAGAATTCGTTCGGCTTGGTCGGCATGCACGATCAGGCCAACCGCCATGGTTTTGATATCGGCTTCGGCGCGAAGCTTCTCGGCATACGGCACTTGATAGCTATAGCCAACAGGACCTGTGCTGACGACCGGCGCCCCTCTGATGCCGCCAGAGGAGCAGTCGATCACGTCGATACCCATCTCGCACACAAGCCGGGCCAGCCGCACATTTTCGTCGGGGCCCCAGCCCGCGTCATCCTCGACCGAAAGGCGCAGAAAGAGCGGCTTGTGGTCTGGCCAGACAGCGCGTACGCACTCGATCACCTCCAGCGCAAACCGCATCCGGTTCTCCTCAGAACCGCCGTAACCGTCGTTGCGCCGATTGGCGACGGGTGAGAGGAACTGATGGATCAGGTAGCCATGGGCACCGTGGATCTCGAGCACATCGAACCCGGCCTCATCGGCGCGCCTGGCGGCTTGGCCCCAGGCATCGACTACAGCCGGTATTTCGTCGAGTGCAAGCGCGCGCGGGCGCGGGTCTCCGGGATCGCACTCTGCACTGGGAGCGACCAATTCCCAGTCCGCCCAATCCTCAATCTCGGGCGACTGTTCCAGCGGACCGCCACCCTCCCAGGGGCGAAACCGTCGGGCCTTGCGGCCACTGTGGCCGATTTGAATTGCCGGTACCGAGCCCTGTTCGCGCAAGAAATCGGCGAGGCGTTTGAAATGCGGTACGAAACCGTCATCCCACAGCCCGAGATCACCAACCGTACCGCAACCGCGTCGCTCGACTTTGGTTGACTCAACGAACACCAGCCCCGCCCCACCGACCGCAAACCGGCCGATGTTCATCAAATGCCAGTCGGTCGGAAAACCTTTCACGCCGGAATACTGATGCATCGGCGCGATGACGACACGGTTCTTCAATTCGACATCGCGAATCTGCATCGGCGAGAACAAAAGGGGCTTGGTCATCAAGCAACTCCAGTCAATTCAGTCGCATCTTACCGTCATGCCACCATCGACAACAATTTCGGTGCCGGTAACGAAACGGGCCTCGTCAGAGGCAAGATAGACCACGGCGTTGGCGGTGTCGCGGCCGTCGCCCATAAACCCAAGCGGGATACGGGCCACGCGTGAGGCGAGTAACGCGTCAACGTCACCGCCGGTTCGTTGACCAGCGAGCCTTGCTTCAACCATCGGCGTGTGCATCTGACCCGGGACGACTGTGTTCACGCGGATGCCCTTGGCGGCGTACTGCACGGCGACCACCCGAGAAAGCTGGATCACACCGGCCTTGGTTGCGGCGTAAGCGACCTGGGCCGAGCCGGTCCAGCGAATGCCGGAGGCGGACGCAAAGTTGACGATGGCGCCGCTCTCTTGTGCCTCCATAACCGGCAGCACATGCTTGCAGGCGAGGAAGACACTTTTCAGATTGCTGTCGACCTGGGCATCAAACACCTCCTCGGACAGGTCGACCGGTCCGCCAGGCGCCGAGCCGCCGACAATGTTAACCAGCACGTCGACCCGGCCGTGTAGCTTCACACAGGCAGCAATCATCTCTTTCACCGAGGCTCCATCGGTGGCGTCCGAGATGTGGGATGAAATCTCGCCGCCGACGGCGCGCGCGCGCGAGAGAGTTTCCTCCATCGCGTCTGCCGAACGATCCACCGCGAACACCCGTGCGCCTTCCTCACAGAACCGAACTGCCGCGGCCCGGCCATTCCCCCACCCGGGCCCAATGCAACCGGCACCAGAGATTATTGCGACTTTGTCTTTCAAGCGGTTCGACATGGCTGGGTCTCCTTGGGGATTCAAGAGGTGTTTACCAGGCGCAGCGTAGCGTAGAATCTGGACAGGGTACCACCGGGACAACCACCCCTCAGGTTTAACCCGCCACACCTCCTTCCCCTCACCTGGAACCGGCGGTAATGTCGAGCCTACGAAGCCCCAACGAGGCGCCCCCCTTTGCCCTTTCTCCCACAGTTAATGGCCCGAAAACTTCCGTTCTTTTACGGCTGGGTCATCTTGGGATGTGCCTGTTCTGCCGGTGTGGCACGCCAGGGTTCGTCAGTTGCGACCTTGTCGATTTTCGTCGAGCCGATGACTTCGGAATTCGGTTGGACGATGACCGCCATGTCGGGTGCGGTCTCGCTTGGAGGATTGCTCGCGGCTTTCGCATCCCCAATGCTCGGCCCCATGGTCGACCGCCACGGCGCCCGCGTGATGCTCGGCATTGCCGTAATCTTGACCGGGGCCGCGACCCTGATGCTGTCGCAAATACAAGGGCTGGTCGCGTTCTACCTTCTGTTCTGCCTAGCCCGGATGAATTTTGCGGGGCCCTTTGATCTCGGCATATTTGGCGCCATCAACAGCTGGTTTGTACAACGACGGCCAACCGCGACTGCTGTGGTGAACCTGGCGATGATGATCGGTCTAACCGCTATGCCACTAATCGCACAGTTCGCGATCCTGGGACATGGATGGCGCGGCGGCTGGGTGGCTGTCGGTGTGGTTGTGCTCTTGTTCGGTCTAGTGCCGACGCTTTTGTTTATGGTGCGGCGACCGGAAGATATGGGGCTTCACCCGGATGGGTTTTCGCCAGCTTCGGAGATTAAGAGTACCGAGCCGGGCGACAAGAAAAACGAAAAGCGCCACTTTCGGGACCCGAGCTTCACACGCGCCCAAGCCGTGCGCACACCGGCTTTTTGGATGCTTCTCGCCTATACGGCCCTGGCCTATCCGGTACAGGCCGGGGTCAGCCTGCATCAGGCACCGCACCTGATCCAGATCGGTATCGATCCGACGACCGCCGCGATGATCATCGCAAGCTTTTCGCTAGTCTCCGGGATTTCCGGGATTCTTTATGCCGCATGGGTCCGCAGGATCGGTGTTCGATGGGTCTTGGTGGTCGGTGGGATTTGCTTTGTCGGATCCTGCATTGCCATGACCGGGATCACCAATGCAACCGAGGCCTACGCTGCGGCAGCACTATTTGGGGTTGGGATCGGTGGGCTGCTCACCGTTCTGCCGATCGCCTGGGCTGATTTTTTCGGACGGCAGAATTTTGGCGCCATACGCGGCATTGCGTTGACGGTTCAGGTTTCGGCCCAAGCCGCCGGGCCGGTAATCTCCGGCGTGCTCAGAGATTTGACCGGCGACTATGTTCTGTCCTTATACGTCTTTGCCGCGCTTTCACTGGTCGGCACCATCGCAATTTTGTTCGCCCATCCGCCGAAAGAGGTCAACGTTTCCTAAACGTCAATCTGCGAACCGATAGAGTCGGATTGG
The DNA here is from genome assembly GCA_018699735.1 of Rhodospirillaceae bacterium. Lineage (GTDB taxonomy): Bacteria > Pseudomonadota > Alphaproteobacteria > Thalassobaculales > Thalassobaculaceae > JABIRP01. Next base: position 10,153 of record JABIRP010000186.1, read on the forward strand.
ATTGTCGACCATCAAAGCCTGCAAGGCCGCTTCGCTCGGCGCGATCCTGGCCAACAGATTAACCAGCGCCCCGTCATCCGGCACCGGGCCCGAGAGATTTGGATGCGGCCAGTCCGTGCCCCAGACAACACGGTCTCCATGCTCGGCAACCAGCGTTTGCGCAAAGGGGATTGCATCATCGTGGGGTGGCGGTTGGCGTGAGTTACGCTCCGAGCCGCTAACCTTCACCCAAAAGCGCTCGTCTTCCATCAATCGACGGAGTGCGACAAAAGCGGGTTGATCCTGGCCGAGGCTGGCGTCAACTCGTGCTTGGTGGTCGATCACCACCGGAACGGCCGATTGTTTCAGAACCGGTGCCATTCCCTCAAGGAGCTGGCTTTCTGGGTGGATCTGCAGATGCCAGCCGACCTCAGCCAAACGCGGGGTCATGGCGATGACATCTTCGATCGCTGTCCCTTTACCCAAATGGCGCATGAAATTGAAACGAACGCCGCGAAATCCAATCTTGTCGAGCCGGCGTAGTTCCGAGATATCGACATCGGCTTGCAGCAGTGCCACACCGAGATAGCTGCCGCCTTTCGCGTCGATCGCATCGGCGACAACGGAATTGTCGAAGCCATGAACGCCAGCCTGGACAATCACGCAGCGCTCTATCCCCAGCAACTCATGCAACGCAAACAGCTTCTCTTTCGGCGCCTCGCCGTCGGGCGTGTATGTGCGGTTCTCTGCGTATGGAAACCGATCGGTCGGGCCAAACACGTGGCAGTGTGCGTCACAGGCACCCGGCGGCAACGAAAGTTTCGGCTTCGATGGGTTTGGATGGTAGCTTGAGGCCTGGCTCAAGCCATAGTCCTCTGCCACGACGGGACCGCCTGGGCAAACTCATCCAGCCAGGTGACGAGACCGGGATAGAGTGCGCGCCAATCGATCTGCTTGCGCCAATCGGCATAGCCTAGCGCGCAGGCCAGCGTGATCGAAGCAATAGCGGGCGGCGCATACTCGTCGAGATGCGTGGTGATGTAGTCCAATCCGCGCGTGATCTTGGCGTACTGGTGGTCGAGCCATTGCTGGCTCGCCTGATCCGGTTCTCGGAAGCGGCCTTCGTAGGTGATCAGCAGTAAAGCGTCGGTAATTCCCTCAGCCAAGGCCGCGGAGGTCAGTTGCCGAAAGCGCTGATGCGGGTCACGCGAGATGATGCGGCCGTCGCCATGCACGGTTTCCAGATAATCGACGATCACCCGGCTGTCGAACAATCGGCTTCCATCATCCAGGAGCAGAGCCGGGATTTTGCCTAACGGATTGATATCGAGGATAGGGTCATCTGGATCGCGGGTGTTGGCCGGTTGCAGCGGAATGCTGTCCCAGAGCCCAAGGACATCGACGACAATTCGAACTTTCCGAGCGTAAGGCGAGGTTTCGGAAGCGACCAGTTTCGGCACGCCAGGCGACCTCATTGTATCATAGTGCTCGGGATCAGCAGGATGATCTGCGGAAAGGCAATCAGAATGCCGACGTTGATCAAGTCAACCAAGACGAACCAGCCACAGCCTCGGAACATATCGCCCATCTTCACATTTGGAGCCACACCCTTGAGGATATAGACGTTGAGGCCGACCGGTGGGGTGATCAGGCCGATCTCGACCATACGGACCACCAACACGCCAAAGACGATCGGGTTGATACCAAGGCTCTCGATTGTCGGTAAAACGATCGGCACGGTCAGCAGCAACATGCCGATGCCGTCCAGAAACATGCCGAGGAACAGATAGAGA
>JABIRP010000187.1 GCA_018699735.1 Rhodospirillaceae bacterium
CCGTCGGTCGGCTCGTCCAGGATCAGAACCTCGGGATCATGCAGCAGCGCCTGAGCCAGGCCGACCCGCCGTTTGTAGCCTTTGGAAAGCGTTTCGATCGGCTGTAGCGCCACCGAAGAGATGCGCGTGCGTCGAATAGCGTCGTCCACTCGGTCGCTGCGCTCGGCTCCGTCGTAACCCCGGGTCCCGGCGATGAAGCCAAGAAAGGAGAGCGGGGTCATATCCGGATAGGCTGGTGCGCCCTCGGGCAGATAACCGATCACGCGCTTCACCGACAATGGGTCGACCAGCACGTCATGGTTTTTGACCACTGCGGTTCCCGATGTGGGCGTCAGAAATCCCGCTATCATTTTCATCGTCGTCGATTTACCGGCGCCGTTTGGGCCAAGAAAGCCCAAAACCTCGCCCGTATCGACTGTCAGACTGACATTGTCGACCGCAACATTGTCGCCAAATCGCTTGGTCAGCCCCTCAATACGTAGTGCATCGCTCATCTGTTTGCTCTCGCACCTCCCGAAACTCGCCGCAGCCATGTAATCGATTTCGCCGCGAAAGCAAGACTCTTGGGATATCCGGCGGGACATTGAACCTATGCCGACGCTATAGTTCGGTGAGATTTGTGACGGGGAATAGGCTCTATCAGATGCAGGCAACCGAACCCAAGGCCTTGGATCCGGCCGGGCCAAACACCAGAGCCATTACCTACATCAGGCGGGTGCAGATCACATCCGGGCTGATCTTGTTTTTATTTGTTACCACGCACCTCATGAACCATTCGCTCGGTCTTTGGTCGTTCGAATGGCTTGAAGCTGGCCGAGGGGTCTTCGTGGCCTTCTGGCAAAGCCCGCCAATGTCGCTGGTCTTCTACGGCGCGTTGATCCTTCACATGATTCTGGCCCTGAAGGCGGTTTATGTCCGCGATAGCCTGCGATCCATAAGCCGAACCGAATGGCTGCAACTGGTTCTCGGGTTCTCTCTACCGCCATTGTTGGCCATGCACCTCATGGGCACACGTGGTGCACACGAGTTGAACGAGGTTGTCATCCACTATATCGACACCCTGCGCGTTCTTTGGCATTTCAAGCCGACGATGGGAGTGTTGCAGGCGGTGGCCCTGGTTGTAGTTTGGCTGCACGGATGCATCGGTTTGCATCAGTGGTTTCGGTTTCGCCGAGGTTACGTGCAGTGGAGACCGTATTTGTTGGTATTTGCGGTGCTCCTGCCGACACTGGCATTGGCTGGATATATTGCGGCCGGCGCCGAAGTGCTGGCACGCGTTCAACTGGAAGCGGCTAAGCCGTCTCCAGCCACTGCTCCTGTAACGGCTCCGGTAACCAACCCATACCCTAGTGACGAGGATGGCTATGACTATGGGCCGGCCGAGCCCCGGTTCAGCGTTGCGGAACTGGAGGCCATTGCGGCAAACATGCGCCTCGGCGCGTTGATTTTACTCGTTTCCGCTCTGACTCTGCGATTGGTTCGGCGATGGCGTGCGCAACAACGACTGGGGATCGGTGTGCGCTACGATGATGGGCGGGAAATTCGTATCGCGCTTGGGACGAGTATTCTGGATGCCAGCCGCGAGCACGGGATCGACCATGCGTCGGTCTGTGGCGGGCGTGGGCGTTGCTCGACATGTCGGGTCCGGATTGCCGGTGACCCAGCCGAACTGCCGCCGCCAAGCGAAGCGGAACTCCGGGTCTTGCGCCGGGTCGGGGCCGCGCCGAACGTCCGGCTGGCCTGCCAGCTACATCCGACCAGCGATGTTGCCGTCACACTCCTGTTGCCGCCGCGCGCTGATGCCGAGGCGGGGGCTCCGCGCCCGGGTTATCTGCAGGGCGAAGAGCGCGAGATAGCGGTTCTCTTCGCCGACCTGCGCGACTTCACCGGCTTTTCCGAGCATCGCCTGCCGTATGACGTTGTCTTTGTCCTCAATCGCTATTTTGCCGAGATGGGGCATGCGATTGAGGCGGCAGGTGGACGGATCGACAAATTTGTCGGTGACGGCATCATGGCACTGTTCGGGGTCGAGGCTGGGGTTGAGACAGGGTCTCGCCGGGCGCTTGCCGCAGCCCGTGGGATGGCGGCGGCTCTCGACCGATTGAACCAAGCGATGGCCCAGGATTTGAAGGAGCCTTTGCGCATCGGTATCGGTATTCACGCCGGCCCGGCAATTGTCGGCGAAATGGGCTACGGCGAGGCGCGCGGAATGACGGCGATCGGTGACACCGTCAATACCGCCAGCCGGCTTGAGGCCTTGACCAAACAGCATGGTGCTCAGCTCATCGTCTCCGAGGCGACGGTGATGGCGGCCGGCGTGGATCTTTCGGCCTATCCTGAGATTTCACTCGACATTCGCGGGCGAGAAGAACCGCTTGGTGCCCGCATCGTAACAACCGCCGGTGAGCTGCCCGATCCAGGCCCAACCACCTGATGCTAGCCCCCATTAACTCCGCTTCCCGGTTTGGCCGTAGCTAAGACCGGGATCTCGATCCGACGGGCACTCTACCGCGAGATCCCGGATCTCCCCCCGGATCAAGCCCGGGGTCCGTCCGGGAAACGGTAATAACGGTATGAATTGGCGTAAAACAATAAGCCATCTGTATGGCGCGTGATGTATGAATTGAAATCAATCTACCCATCAGGCCGCCCATAGGAGACCCCCCCGATGACCACGCCGCTACCGCTCGCCGGTATTCGTATCTTCGATCTGAGCCGCATCCTGGCCGGGCCGACCTGCACCCAGCTGCTTGGCGATCTTGGAGCCGACGTGATCAAGGTCGAGCGGCCGGGCCAAGGCGATGATACCCGCAAATGGGGCCCACCCTACGTCAAGGGCAAGGACGGCGAGGATACGACCGAGAGTGCTTATTATCTCTGTGCCAACCGCAACAAACGCTCGATCGCCATCGATCTCGCCAATCCCGAGGGAATAGCCCTGGCCAAACGCCTAATCGCGACCTGCGATATCCTGGTCGAGAACTTCAAAGTCGGAAGTCTGGCCAAACTGGGTCTTGGCTACGAGCAGCTGAAAGAAGAATTCCCAGGTCTGGTCTATTGCTCGGTAACGGGGTTCGGGCAAACCGGTCCCTATGCCGAGCGTGCCGGATACGATTTTCTGGCCCAAGGCCAGGGCGGGATCATGTCAATCACAGGGGACCCAAAGGGTCAACCGATGAAGGTCGGCGTCGGAATTGCCGATGTGATGACCGGCATGTATGCCTCAACCTCGATCCTGGCGGCGCTGCGTCATCGCGATAACACTGGCGAAGGCCAACATGTCGACGTTTGTCTGCTCGATTGCCAGGTCGCTTGGCTGGTCAATGAGGGCACGAACTATCTGGTTTCCGGCAAGGTGCCGAAACCGCTCGGCAATGAGCACCCGAATATCGTGCCTTACGCGGTGTTTGAAACCGGCGATGGCCACGTCATCCTGGCGATCGGCAACGATGCCCAGTTCGAGCGCTGGTGCGATCATGCAGGCGCAGCAGACCTGAAAGCCGATGCGAGGTTCAAGACCAATACGCTGAGGCTTGAGAACCGGCAGGCGCTCTATGACGCGATGCCCAACTACACGCGAAAGAAGACGACGGCGGAATGGATCGCGGGGCTCTCAAAGATCGCTGTGCCCTGTGGTCCAGTGAACACAATCGACCAAGTGTTCGAGGACCCGCAGGTCCAGGCGCGCGGCATGCGGATTGAAATGGATCATCCGGTCGCCGCCGATGGGGTCGTGCCGCTGATCGCCAATCCGATCAAATTCTCCCGGACCCCGCCCCAGTACCGCCACGCACCACCGACCATGGGGCAGCACACCGACGAGGTTCTGGCAGAGTTGCTTGAGGCCGATGCCGCCGAGATCGCGGGCTTGCGGGACAAGGGCGCTATCTGAAGGGGAAAGCCCGCTTCAGGAATTCTTGCGCAGGAATTCTTGCACAGCCACGTTGAAAAGTTCTGGCTTCAAGAAGGATATAGACCGATATGGATAAATCCGAGCGGCCAATACAGCAGCATCCCCCCGCAGACGCGTTTATCGAGTGGGCGCGTGAGCAGGCTGTCGAATTGTCAATTCCCCGGTACGACCACGACTATGACGACCTCGGGTTCATCTCTGACGTTATAGGCAACAGACGAGTCGTGGCCGTAGGTGAGAGCGCTCACTATCTCCATGAATGGAACCGGTGGCGGGCGCGTTTGTTCAAATACCTCGCAATTGAACACGGTTTCAGCACTTTTGTTCTGGAATCGGCCTTGGTCGAAGGCCGCCGGGTGCACGATTACGTGGCGGGCGCCGATGATGATTGGGACAACATCGCCGCCGCTATCAACAACGTCTGGGGCGTTTGGGCCGAGCTCAACGAGTTAATCCGCTGGATGCGGGAATGGAATATGAACCCCGACCGCCCAAGGGAGCTCCGCTTCTATGGCATGGATGGCACCGGTAATTGGGCCCATGCGCGTTTCGCCTATCGCGCCGTGCAGGATTTCGCGAGCCGGGTTGATCCGTCGTTGGCCGATGACATCGCTCGGGAATTCGAACAAGCGGTCGAGGAGGTGACCTTTTCGACCCGGAGCGAAATCTCTGGGGCCAAGTTCAGAGACCTGATCGCGGCCGCGTCTCTGGTGATAAGCCGTATCGAGCAGACGCGGATTACCTACACCAATCTGACATCCCATGACGACTACGATTGGGGGTTGCGTTGCGCGCAGATCCTTCGGGACGTATTCCTGGCAATCGCACAGACCGATACCGATTTCCAGGTCGGTTTCCGGCAATATTGGAATGTTCGCGACGTATCGATGGCGGAGTCGCTGCGCTGGGTTCGCGAGCGCGAGGGCTTGGATGCGGGGATCGTGATCGGCGCCCACAACACCCACCTCCAGCGATACCCCGTGCGGGAGAATAGGGCGACATCCATGGGGTCGTACGTCTCCAGCCGCTTCGGGCAGGATGACATGCTCCTCATCGGCGCCACGAGCGATCGCTCGTTGAAGGGAGAGCCGCCGATCCCGGAGAGCAACCAGGCCGCATACGCGCAGATCGGTCCGGACTGCTTTTTTCTGGACTTGCGCGATGCTCCGAAGAGCGGCCCTGTGGCGGATTGGCTCAATGTCGAGCGACCGGACCGCTCGAACCTGAGATACCAACCGGTTTGCGCCGGCCAGGCCTGGGACTGCCTGCTGTTCAACCGAACACTTTCCACCGGCGAGGTCGAGCGCCCCGGGTATTTGCATGCAGAACCAGCCGAGCACTTAGCAGGGGACCTCGCGCGCTACAGTGGCCGCTACAACATCTCTGGCTTCCTTGCCGCCGTGAATACGCTGGATGTGTTCTACGAAGACGGTGTTCTCTATACGGATGGTCAGGATGACACCAGCGGCGAGGTATTTCCTCCCTACAAAGCACCAATTCATTTTTGCAGTGATCACAAATTTCGTTGGAAGATCTGGCCCTCCATCCTCGAGTTTCACCAGGTCCCGGACCAGGACGGCGACCAAGTGGCGGTATCCGTCACGACGCCTGGCGGTTCGACATATCGAGGAGAGCGGATCGGCGATGCCGTCGAGAGCTAGATAGGCCGTTGGCACAACTGTGTCGCGGCGCGGAAGCTGTCGTGTTAACCTTTTTGGTGACTGAACGAAGTCATCTCGGGAATGTTAAAAAAATTGCGAATGACGTCGCCCGCAGAGGTGAAGTTGGTTCGCATAGAGAAGTTCGCATAGGGAACAGGGGTGGTGATCAAAATGGGTGTCATGAGATTTAGAAACGTGGTTGCGGTAGCGGCTTTGGCCGGGTTCGCATTCTCGTCGCCGGCGATGGCCGAGCCGCAAGTGGAAGTGTTGCACTGGTGGACCTCGGGCGGTGAAGCCAAGGCCATCAAGGTATTAGTCGATGATTTCAAGGCGGCAGGCGGGGCCTGGACCGACATGCCGGTTGCCGGTGGTGGCGGAGATGCGGCGCGCACGGCTTTGAAGGCGCGCGTGCTGTCCGGCAATCCGCCAACTGCGTTCCAGATGAAGGGGCCAAGCATTCAGGAGTGGCACGAGGAAGGCGCGCTGACGACGGGCATTGACGCAGTTGCCAAAGACAACAATTGGGACGGCGTCCTACCGGCCTCGATCGCCAACCACATGAAGTGCGAGGGCAAGTATTGCGCCGCTCCGGTCAATGTTCACCGGATCGACTGGATCTGGGCCAATCCCAAGGTGCTGGCCAAGGCCGGCGTCGCCATGCCGACGACCTGGGATGAGTTCAATGCGGCGGCTGACAAGCTGAAATCGATGGGGGTCACACCGCTTGCCCATGGTGGGCAGTCCTGGCAGGACGCGACGGTCTTCGAGGCCGTTGCACTCGGCGTTGGTGGCAACGAATTCTACCGTAAGGCCTTTGTCGATCTTGATCCGGCAACGCTCGGCGGCGCCACCATGGTCAAAGTTTTCGATCAGATGCGCAAACTGCGCGGCTATGTGGACCCGAACTTCTCGGGCCGCGATTGGAATCTGGCCACTGCCATGATCATGAAGGGTGAAGCGGCCTTCCAGATCATGGGTGACTGGGCCAAGGGTGAGTTCAGCAACGCGGGTCTGACTGCCGGCGTCGATTATCTCTGCGCGCCTACACCTGGTGCGGGATACCTCTACAATGTCGACAGTTTCGCCATGTTCGACGTGAAGGGGGAAAACAAGGTCACCGGCCAGAACCTCCTAGCCAAGCTGATCATGGGTAAGAACTTCCAGAAGGTCTTCAACTTGGCCAAAGGATCGATCCCGGCGCGGACCGATGTTCCGTTGAACGCATTCGACTATTGCGCCCAACGCTCGGCCTACGACATGAATGTTACCAGCGGTAACGGCGGTCTGCTCCCGAGCTTCGCCCATGGCATGGCCATGCGCAACGCTCAGGCCGGCGCAATTACCGATGTGGTGACCAAGCATTTCAATTCCGACATGTCCTCTGCCGATGCCGCCAAGGCGCTGGCTGAAGGCGTGAAGAATTCGTTGTAGAACCGGTTTCGCCCGCGCCGCAGCTCTTAAATAGAGGGTGTGGCGCGGGCATTTGATGTTGCACAACGTTGCCAACCGGGTGACCCCTTGCGAGACTTGCTCGCCAAGCATCTGCCGAAAATAGTCGTCGCACCGTCATTCGCGGCGGTGCTTTTCTTTGTTTACGGCTTCATAGGGTGGACAACCTACGTCTCGTTCACCAAGTCGAAGATCCTGCCGAAATACGATCTTGTCGGTTTCGTGCAATACGACAAGTTATTCGATACGCCACGCTGGTATGTGGCGCTGGAGAACCTGTTCGTCTTCACCGGATTGTTCGTGTTTATCTGCATTGTCGTCGGATTGCTTCTGGCCATTCTGCTCGATCAGAAAATCCGCGCCGAGGGCTTCATTCGCACAGCTTTTCTTTATCCGATGGCGCTCAGTTTCATCGTCACGGGAACGGCTTGGAAATGGATTCTCAACCCTGGCCTCGGGTTCCAGAAAGTGGTTCGAGAGCTGGGGTTTCCGGAGTTCACGTTTGACTGGTTGGTCGACCCAGAAATGGCCATCTATACCGTTGTCATCGCGGGTGTCTGGCAGTCTTCCGGCTTCGTCATGGCCTTGTTCCTGGCCGGATTGCGCTCGGTGAACCAGGAAATCATCAAGGCGGCGATGGTCGATGGCGTGGGACTGTTTCGCATCTATACCGGCATCGTCATTCCGACCCTGCG
>JABIRP010000188.1 GCA_018699735.1 Rhodospirillaceae bacterium
TGCAACTCGTTGGTACCCTCGCCGATCGCCAGGAGCGGCGCATCCCGATAGTAGCGCTCGATGTTGAATTCTTTCGAATAGCCGTAGGCGCCATGCAAGCGCATGGCCTCCAGAGAGTTATGCAGGGCGGCCTCGGTCGCGAACAGCTTGGCCATGCCGGCCTCCATGTCGCAGCGCTCGCCCTTGTCGTACGCCCGCGCCGCCTGTTCGGTCAACAACCGTGCCGCCTCAACCTGCGTCGCCATATCGGCCAACTTGATTTGGATCGCCTGGTGTTCGGCAATCGGCTTTCCGAAAGTCTTGCGGATCTGCGCGTACTGGACCGACTCGTCCAGACAGGCTTTGGCTATTCCAACTCCACGCGCAGCGACATTGATGCGCCCGAGTTCCAGCCCACCCAGGATATGCTGCAACCCTCGCCCTTCTTCTCCGCTGACCAGGTTCTCATGCGGCACGAAATGCTCATCAAGCACGAATTCACCGGAATCGATGCCTTTGTAACCAAGCTTTTGCATTTTGCGGACGTTATCGAAACCCTCGCCTTTCTCGACCAGGAACAACGACATGCCTTTGTGACGAGGCTCCGCTTCGGGATTGGTCTTGGCAAGAATTGCCAGGATGTTTCCTTGCACGGCATTTGAGATCCAGGTTTTGGAACCGCTCAATTTATAGCCGTTGCCGTCTCGATCGGCCCGCATGCGGATGCCCTGCAGGTCGGTTCCGGCATCCGGTTCGGTCAACGCGATCCCGCCGCGCAGCTCACCGGTGGCGAAGCGCGGTAAGTAACGCTGTTTTTGCTCCTCGGTGCCGGAGCGCTCCACGGCCGCCGCCATGATCAGGTGCGAGTTGAAGATGCCGGAGACCGACATCCATACCGCCGAGACCCGCTCGACGATCTTGGTGTAGGTCGTCGCCGACAGCCCCAGCCCGCCAAATTCCTCGCCAATCGTGGCACCGAACAGGCCAAGCTCTTTCATTTTCTCGACAATATCCGCAGGCCACTCATCGGCCGCCTCCAGATCGTGCGCGTACGGGCGGACATCCTTCTCGAGGAAACGGTCGACGCTGTCGAGCACCATACGCTCTTGTTCGTCACGCTCTTCGGCGGTCAATTGATCGGTGGCGGTCATGGGACTGTTCCGTGTGGTTTTGATACAAGTGAAGGATTAGGTCGGATGGACACGTTTGTCACGTCTCCAGCGGGCATGCGATGGTGTCTCGCGGATGATTGGTCGCGCGACCTTTTACCGCTACCCAAGATACCCGCGTCATCCCGGATCTCCGCGTCGCTTTGTCCGGGATGACGAAATCTCCTAAATCCTCATCCCGCCATTGGAACGATCGTCAGCCACGGCCAGCGCGCCTTATAGGATCCAGCTTTGCTTTCGAAGTGATGCGGCGTCGGGCTTTTTGCGTTGTATCGCAATATTCCGTCGAACATGTCTTGGAAGCCGTAGGGCGCCTCGACGGCATGCCCTCCCTTTCCGTCGGGCCGTATGCCGAGACAGGTGCACTCGACAACAAACCTCTCGATGCCCTCCGCGGAGCCGGAAATCGGCGGGGAGGGAGCGCCGAAATGCTGCTCAAACCAGAGCGGCACCCGCGCCTGATTGCGCACCTCGACCTCGACTCCGAGATCGGCGAACAATGCGTCCCCCCGCTTGATCACCTCGTCCTCGGCCTCGTAACTCAGATCGGAGGCGTCGTAGTAGAAAATGTCGTAGTCCTTGATATCCACCTCAGGCGGTCGGCCATCGTGGGCGTTCCAGACCGACTGATAGAGACACCCGGCTACTAACCAGGCGTCCGGGGCGCCTAGATCCAGCAGGCGTTCCAGAATTGCTCGGTTGTTTTTGTTGGCGAATGCCAGTTCCAGGAAGCGATCTTCCAGGTCGTCCTCCGTCATTCCGCCGCCTGCTCGCGCACCATCACGCCGCCACGCGGGCCGGTGTTCAAGCGGTCGGCGAATTCTGGAGCCAGTTCCCGAGACTCTCGCAAATTCAGCCAGAGGCGCATCAGGTTGCGCTTGCGGTCTTCTTCCGGCCAATCCTCGAACGCGGTGCGCGAATGCAAAACCATATGATTGCTCAACACCTGGATGTCGCCCGGCTCGAAGGTCAGGTCAAAGCGGAAACGGTCGTCCAAAGCCAAACGCCCGACCAAATCGACCGCCGCCTGATCAAACTCCGAGAGCGGCTCACCCCGCTTGATCATGCCTTCCTCGATACTCTTCTGGTTGAAGCGGCAGGACAGCCGCCCGGCGTACCAGCTGAAA
>JABIRP010000189.1 GCA_018699735.1 Rhodospirillaceae bacterium
AAGAGCGTGAACCAGGTATTGTCGGTCTCGTTGATCGTGCGGCCGGGGCGATGCTCGTAGATATGCCCGACCTCGAAATCCTCAAAATACCGTCCGATATCCTCGCGAAACCGCTTTTCTCCGGGGGCGCCATCAACCGGTACACTGCCGTAACTCACGTTTATCTCTCCCATTTTCAATGAAGCATCGTCATCCCGGCCGACCGTAGGGAGAGCCGGGATCTTCTTCAAGTGTGAACTCCGCCGGAGATCCCGGTTCTCCGCGTTGCTTCGACCGGGATGACGGAACCGCTCAGTCCTCGCCCGCCATCCGCAGCGGCTGGTCAATGTCCGGGCGGGTCAATTCCAGAACACCGCCGATGGTTTCCGCCTTTTCCAGCGACAGCAGTGCCGAAGCTAGCTGATCGCGCCGTTCGCCGGTCAGATAGGGTTCCGTCAAAGCGTCGAACTTCGAGCGAAATTCATCATCAGTCGGGAAATTGGACGGCTCGCCCTTGGGCACGGCGGCAAATCCCTCGAAGGTACCGCGTTTGGTGGTCACCCGGACGACGCCGGCCATATTGGCGGGAAACTCTGCCTCGGCCTTGGGGTCGATAACGGTGGTGACCTTCCGGGTTAATGCCAAGGTATTTTCATCCGCCAGATGCCGCGCATAGTCGTCCCAACCGAGGGCGCCTTGACGCAACACCACGGCGGCGCAGAACGGCATGGAGAACTGTCCGTCGACGGCGGTCTTCGGGTTCTGCTTCTCGTGCTCTTCCTCGCCGATGATGTGCCACCCGGTTTTGGGAAGTCCGACTTCGACTGCATCGATCTCAGCCTCGGTAATCGCATGCTCTTCGCGAAGCGCTATCAGGGCATCCATGGAAGAGTGCGTGTAGCGGCACGAGGGGTACGGCTTGACGCCGATCAGCATGGTCTCCCAAACCTCGCCCAATCCCTTGACCGCGAGTTCTGGGGCCGGGTTCGGCGCATAGGCGTGCAGGAACCCGGCCTTGGTGCTTTCAATGGCATCGCCGGAGCCGACATAGCCGTCGCGCGACATTTGCGCCGCCACCAGCCCATTTAACGCCGCCCATCCGACCTGAGACCGTTTGGTCCAGGCACCATCGACCAGGAAGGAAAGCGAGCCCGAGGTTTGGCTGAGAGCAATGCCGAAGGCGCTCGCCATCCGTTCGGCCGAAAGCCCGAAGAGCCGTCCCGCCGCCGCCGCCGCGCCAAAGCTGCCGCAAGTGGCCGATGGGTGGAAGCCGCGCGCGTAATGGTCGCTCGGGGTCAATGCCATGCTGAGGCGGATTTGCACCTCATAGCCGGCGGCAATTGCGGCGATCACGTCCTTGCCACTCGCACCTGTCATTTCGGCTGCGGCCAGGGCTGCCGGCATGATCGGTGCCGATGGGTGGATCGAGCCGCCGGAATGGGTATCGTCGAAATCCAAGGAATGCGCCAAGGCGCCGTTGATTAAAGCCGCCGCCGCGGGTCCGTAAGTCTCCGACGAACCGATCACTCTGGCCGAACCGATGCCCATTCCGAGAGTTTTGACCGACGCCAACATGGGTGGTGTGGAGTCCGCATCATGTCGTGCGCGCAGCGCTATGCCGACCGTGTCGAACACCAGCAGCTTGACCCTCTCTGCGACCTCTGCCGGGAGCTGGTCATAGGTGATGTTCACGGCAAATTCGGATAACTGGCGAGTGACGTCGGCCATCACGGCCTCCTTATCGATAGAGTACATTCGGCGCTTGTCGAACGTTAGGACTGTCGTCCCAAATCGTCAAATCGCCATCAAGTGGGGACGCGGTCCCAAGCGTCGATTGCTGGCCTTATTTCTTGCCCAAGATCTTGCTGAAAAGCGCTTTTGCTTCATCGTCTGCGCTCTTGCCGCTGGTAGGTGCCGATTGACCGCTGGCGTTTCGCATTTCGGCGAGTTGTGCGTCGCGAATGCGTTTCCGCCATTCTGTCGTCATGCGCTCGGCGACGGCATCGGCGCCTTTGCCTTCGAACAATACGAAGCCCATGGAGCGCCCGATCTCGACCGATTTATCATCGACGCACCGGTTCATGATTATCTTATCAACACCGATTGCCGCCGCGCGCTCTGCGACCCGGTCCAATTGGTCTTGGTCCATCTGCAACCAATCAGGCCCATAAGGGAATTTGATGAAATCGACGAGTGGGTCGGCCAGGGCTTCCATTTCGATCGCAGACCATGGGCTGGAATCAATTCCACCGTGGATGCCCGCCGACTCTAATCGCGATAATGCGAGCCGCGCCCGCGCCGGGTCGGCCTTGACCTCAAGAAACGGCAACAAGACCAAGAGTGTTTCGTGCCGATCGGCTGTGAGCTGCTCGACCATATGAGCGAACTCTTGAGACAAGGCGGTCGAGACGTGCAACTTGATTGCCATCGGCTGGTTCGGCGCCGCCGTTTCCCGCATCAGATGGTAGAGCATGCGCCGATCCAGCAAGTCCGTGACCCGTTCGAACAGCCAGGGGTTTCCCTGGATTGGGGTAGAGAATAGCTCCTCCAGATAGTCGAGCGAGACGACCAGCTCGCGTGCGACGACCCGGGGGGCCGCGGTGCTGGTCAGGCTGTGTATCGACTGGCTGCGGATCAACGAGTCGATATTGGCGCCTTTGAGCAAGGACTCAATTTTCTCGAAGCTTGCCAGGCCTTGCCAATTTAATTGCCGGGACACCGCACTTTGGCTTTTCCGGCTGTGGTCCTCGTTAGTCTGGCCGAACTCGTTCAACCGATGCACGGCGCGCAGAAACGGTTCGGCCTCGGTGGAGAGTGGAAAATGATCGTACTCAATGGTGCCGCGCGCGTTTTCGCGCAGGAAATTCGCCATGCGTTCGAGCTCGCTTCGGGCCGCTTGGGCCAAATCGGTGTCGACCACATAGACGATGCGAAACTGAGCCAAAGGAAAGGCGAGTGCGTTTTCGCCAAACACCTTCTCGCGCAGGCGCCGGGCCATCACCCGAAATATACCGTGATCCTCGACCTTGGGAACGCCGGAGAGATTGACGACGAAGGCCTGTTGATCCGGCAAACTGTCGGCCGCTTCCTTGGCAAATCGCAACAGATCGTTTTCTTGCGTGTGCATCACGCCATTCTATAGACAGAGCCGCGCGCTTCCAACGCGTAAGTGCTTCAGTTCGGCCGCTTTTGGCGGTGGTAAATATAGCGAAACATCAGACCACTGAGCGCGATCACTAGGAAGATACGAACGATGTGGAAGGCGGCCACGAAGGGCACGCCAAGCCCAAGCACCTTGGCGGTGATGCTCATCTCCGACATGCCACCGGGTGAGACAGACAGGATCATGGTCGCGATCGGCAGCCCTGTCAGCCATCCGACCAGAGCACCAAAGACGACATTCAAACTGACCAGCGCGATTGTGCTGAGAAGGGCTGGTACCAGGAACCGGCGGAGCCCCAGCACCGCGTCGCGCTTATAGCGCAAGCCGAGCGTCGCACCGATCAGGACCTGGGATACGTTCAAGACCTCTCGCGGCATGCCCGATAGCTCGATCTGCATTGCGGTCAGCCCCGCTGCCACACCAAGCGGGCCGAGCAGCCAGGCGTTGGTGATCCGCCGCCAGGCCAGCAGCGCGCCACCGGCTGCCGTCATGGCCAAGAG
>JABIRP010000190.1 GCA_018699735.1 Rhodospirillaceae bacterium
CCCCTTCAGCGTCAGCATACCGGCACTTGCAGCCGGGTTGGCGGCAATCGAAGATCAAGCTTTCGAGGACCGATCCCTCAGCCACAACCGGGTCATGGTCGATTGGACCAGCCAGAAACTCGGTGCGCTTGGGTTGGAGGTGTGTCCGACCGTGACCAATTTCTTCCTGACGCGCTTCCCAGACGAGCAAGGCCGCACGGCCGGCGAATGCTATGCCTATTGCGCGGAACGCAATATCCTGTTGCGCCAGATGGACGCCTATGGCCTACCGGACTACTTACGTATGTCGGTTGGAACGGAGGAGGAAATGCTGCTCGTCGTCAACACCGTCGCGGCATTTCTTGGACAGGAGCCTGTATCGGCATGACAGAGAAAACCAAGATCGAGCAACCGGCAATTTTCAAGCGTGTCGCCATCATTGGCCATGGCCACATAGGGTCGTCGATCTCGCGTGCGATCCGATTGCACAATGCCGCCGAGCATGTCGCCATTTCCGATATGGACGATGCAACTCGCAAACGCACGATTGAGCTCGATATTGTCGATTCTGTGCATGAGGAGCCATCGGGCGCCGTTGCCGGGGCCGACTGTGTCATCCTCTGCACACCGGTCGGATCCTATCGTGCGATTTCGAAGGCACTGGGCCCGATATTGGAGCCGGGCTGCGTTGTCACCGATGTCGGTTCGGTAAAGCGGGCGCCGATCCGTGATGTCGGACCGAATATTCCGGACGGTGTTCATTTCGTGCCCGGTCACCCGCTTGCGGGAACCGAGAATTCCGGCCCGGACGCTGGCTTCCCCGGATTATTCGATGGCCACTACTGGCTTTTGACGCCGGATGAGACGACCGATCCGGACGCAGTCGCGAACGTGCGTGCGATGTATGAGCGCTTCGGCGCCATCGTCGAGGAAATGAGCGCGGATTACCACGACCAAGCGCTGGCTCTTACCTCCCATGTGCCGCATTTGATCGCCTACGCTATTGTCGGAACCGCGGTTGATCTGGAAGAGCACCTGCAACAGGACGTGATCCGGTTCTCAGCCACGGGGTTTCGGGATTTCACGCGGATCGCCGGGTCCGACCCGGTCATGTGGCGAGACGTATTTCTGAACAACCGTGAGGCGGTTCTGGAAATCCTTCAGCGATTCCAGGAGGATTTAACCTACCTGCAGCGCGCCATTCGTTGGGGCGAGGGCGAAAAGCTGCAAGATCTGTTTACCCGGACCCGAGAGATCCGACGCGGTGTCATCGATGCCAAGCAGGATGTCCCACCCACGCCGGATGACCACTCACCAGACGACCACTCACCAGACGACCCCTCACCAGACGACCCCTCACCAGACGACCCCTCACCAGACGGCCCGGGGCAATCTGAATAGCTTGAAAGGCCCGAGTGAGAGATCGCGGTTCTGTACCGTTATCGGCATTTGGACCGCCGGAGCACCGCCATCGCTCGCCGGACGGGTAAAGGCCGCGAGCATCAGTCTGGCGATGGAGGCCTGATCCGGCTGCAATTCTCCATTCGCCTCAACCCGCTCGATGATTGTCGAGAGGCCCCGGATCTCGGCCGTGCCGGCACCCATCGGCTGCAAACCAACGTCCAGGGCCAAAGTGGCATTCGCCTGAACCGAGACCGGCGCCCAATCAACCTCGAGTTCCTCGACATCGATCGTACCACCGGCATCCCGCCAATCGACCAAATCCGCCATGGAGGTCGAGCCCAAGGCGCCGCGCAGGGCGAGGGTCGCGCTGAGGCGGGCTGGTTCGGTCAACCCGAAGGGCGGAGTGCCGCCTGGTCGCATGGCTTCGAGCAGTACCCTGCCGCGTACCGTGATCGGGCTCGCACCGGCTTCGCCCCGAGAGATGTCCTTTTTCGGCAAGTCGAGCCAAAACCGCCCGGTCTCGGCCCGCCCAATCGGATGGACGGTTTCGCCGGCGACAGTCTCGGCTACGAGCCCAAGTGCGACCAATGCCGTCGCGTGGACCCGACCGCTTGTGTCGAGGTCGAGGCGTTGGGTCATGCTGCTCGCCGTTAGGCGCGTGGTGACCTTAATCCCGGTTGAGTGTTCGACAATGACAGCACCCTCGCCTGTACCCTCGAGCCGGGCCGGTGCCCAAACCCGGGCTACGACTGATAGCCGGTCAGCGCGGGCTCGGATCACCCGGCCCGGTTCGATCTTTGAATAATGCGGTTGGTTGAGTACGACGCGGATCTCGAAAGGAAACCCTTCCACTTTGAGGCCGCTGTGTTTAATCACCCCGGGTACCCCGGGCCCGCCCGACCAATAAGCGATCCAGGTCTGCACTAAAGTTTCCGTGCGCTCAGCGATGATGAGCCAGACGCCGGAATACACCAGCGCCAACACTGCAACCGTGATGGAGGTCCAGACGATCCAGGGTCGTCTAGGCTTGCCGTCGAGGGCGGGGCGGTTAGATTGGTGTGGATCTTCTGTCATTCTCAGACTTTAGCGATGGTGATGCGACGACCCAATAAAGATTTCCCGGAGGATCTCTCAAAAGACCTCCCAGGCGATCTCCCAGGCGATCTCCCAGGCGATCTCCCAGGCGATCTCTGGGTGTTCGGTTACGGCTCCTTGATGTGGCGGCCCGGCTTCACATACGTAGAGCGATGCGAGGCGAGGCTTCACGGGTGGCACCGGCGTCTCTGTGTCTATTCGCACACCTACCGCGGTACGCCCAAGGACCCGGGTCTGGTTTTTGGCCTCGACCGCGGCGGATCGTGTCGCGGTATTGCATATAGGGTGGCGGCCCGCGAAGCGCGGAAAGCCATCGACTATCTCGATGACCGCGAGATGATCTACGAGGTTTATCGCCAGGCTATGGTTCCGGTCTCTCTAACGTCGCGTTCGGCCGGTCAGCCAGATGGAATGGATGTCCGGGTTGAGGCGTTGACCTATGTGGTTGACCGTTCGAGTTCGCAATACGCCGGAGTGCTGGCTCCGGAGCGGCTCGCAGATATCGTTGCCCGTGGTGAAGGGGTTTCGGGCCCGGCGACCGAGTATCTTGCCAATACGCTTCTGCATCTCGATGAATTTGGCCTTGGAAACCCTGGGTTGGAGGCGGTTCTAGCGGCGGCAAATGATCGCGTCGAGCGGCGTGTTGCCGATCTCGCCGTGACCGCTCATGAAGGCTCTGCGGGCGAGAAGAGACCTGGCGGATGAAGGATGAATTCCAAGGCGTTGATTCCGAAATACTATCGATATTGTCAATGGAAATATTCGCATGAATCGCGAATAAATTTGCCCCGAATCGGCCTGAGTCCAGTTGCGCGATAAACGTCACCCGAGTAACGTGGCGATGCTTCGGACGGGGGAACTCGACAAACCAATAACAAAGGCAAGGGTAAATAGGGCAAGTAGCCCCAGTTTTATTGATGGAATGCTGTTCATGACCAATATTTGGTCGGTGAATGCTTTCGCCAACTTACCTAAACTTTGAATATTCAGGTCGGTTTTCCTTCTAAGTGGCCGTGAGGTTTCTTGCCTCGCATTCTTATAATATCCCGGCCGATAGGTCTCATTCGGTGCGGGCATAGTGTGAATTTTTGTTGATCGGCCCTGACGGATTTTTGGGTGGCGGAGGCTCTTTCGGGGTTTCGGTCGGGCTGACGGAAAAAGTGGGGATATCGATGCCCGAGCGAGTTGCACCGGGACGTGACGGGGAGTTTTCGCGCGATCAAAAAGGCTTGAAAAAGTCGAACGACCGACACGAAGACTGGGCCCAGCCCAACAACTTGGATGCCAAGCCCAATGGTTTAGATGACAGTGTGCCGGCACGTTGGGCGCGGGTCCGCGCGCGCCTTCGCCAGGAGTTTGGCGATGCCGCCTATCGCAACTGGCTGAAGCAGCTCACCTTTGGGCGCATGGACGAGGATCAAGTCGTGATCCTGGCTCCGACACCGTTTATGCGCGACCGCGTTGCCTCGCAGTTCGAGGATCGGATAAGAGCCGCTTGGGAGGCGGAATTTGGCGATGGCCGTGCGGTTCGGATCGAAGCCGCTCGCGATGCCCGCGGACCGAAATCACAAGGGTCCGGCGCTCAAAGTGATGTGGCCGATGAGGGTGTGCCAGATGACTTTGTGCCAGACGCGCGGACAGCGCCACGCATGCAGTTGAACGGCGGTGGACGGGACGAGATTGCCGGTACCCTGGATGCCCGGTTTACCTTCGAGAATTTTGTTGTCGGCAAACCGAATGAGTTGGCTTTCGCCGCCGCTCGGCGGGTGGCCGAGAG
>JABIRP010000191.1 GCA_018699735.1 Rhodospirillaceae bacterium
CCTGCGTTTCCGCCGCCAGCGTTTCCGCCGCCAGCGTTCCCGCCGCCTGCGTTTCCGCCGCCAGCGTTCCCGCCGCCAGCGTTTCCGCCGCCAGCGTTTCCGCCGCCAGCGTTTCCGCCGCCAGCGTTCCCGCCGCCAGCGTTCCCGCCGCCTGCATTGGAGGTTGCCACGCGTGAACTGCTATTGCCGGTTCCGCCGGATTTGCCACCACCTGCGTTGCCGCCTCCCGCGTTTCCACGGCTTGCGACGGCCGTACGCCTTGTTGACTTGCTGCTCTGGCCGACTGAGCCTGCCTTGGAGGCCGAACGGATCGAGCCGACTTTCGATCGACTACCCTTGCTTCCGCCGGCCGCAGTACCTGAGCTTCCGCCACCGCCGCTGCTGCCTTTGGCAACGGTCGACCCACCCTTGCCCTTGCCTTTGCCGCTGTTGCCACTGCTAGCGCTGCGGCCTGTCTTGGGGTCGAATTTCCGAACCAGGCCTCGGGTTGCGACGCTAATATTGATTGGCTTCAAGCCGATCGCGCGGGCAAGACCGAGTTTGACGCCTGCTGCTTTTGGCGCTTTGGGTACTGCGGCCGTTGCCGCTTTGGCCGATGGCACCGCCGCCGTACCCGTTGCAGGGGATGCCGGTACTGCGGCTGTTGTACTGCCTTTCCCGCCATCTGGCCCGCCATCTGGCCCGCCATCTGGCCCACCGTCTGTCCCAGCATCTGTCCCAGCATCTGTTCCAGCATCTGTTCCACTGGCCGGGTCGTCCGCGGTTACGTCACCAGCATCTGCGCTCTTTGCAGGATCTGCCGCGACTGGGGCGTCATCTACGGTCAGTCCGCCGCCCTTACGGCTGTCCACCTGTGCCGTTTGACCTGGACGAACCAATGCCGAGCGACCGGTCCTGTTGTTCGTAACCTGAACGGCGCCATCGGTTACGTGCACCGCACTTGCCGCTGGGCTGGCGCTGACCGTGAAGGTCGTGCCTTTGACGACAGCTGCCAAAAATGGGGTCTTCACCTCGAAATGAGGTGTTATTTTTTTGTCGACCTTAAAGAGGGCTGTTCCCAATCGCTGAATGAGACTCGTACCGAGACCGCCAGGCCTGCGCTTTGGCACCGCAAGTTCGGTGTTCGGTGCGACGATTATGGTTTCGGTGCCACGTGACAAAACGACGCGACTGTTACCGATCGTGCGCAGCACATCGCCTTCAGCAAGACGCTTGTCGCCGCTAGCCAAACGGACAGACCCGACAGCATTTCGGATCTCCGCCTTGCCGGAGACTTCCACGACGCGCCAAGTCAAATTGACGTCCTGCGCGTTTGCGACCTGCGATACAATAATCATCGCAAGCAACAGGATGAGCCACCCATGGATTTTTGACAATTTACGGGCAATCCGTAGCTGATTCATACTCATCGGACACTTGCCTTCTCGGCCCCGCAGCCGGGTCAACTTAGGCTTTCGTGGGGATACATCGAAAAGTGGTGTGAAATACCGATAGTATATTTACCGGATCTTTCTTGCAGCCCCAGCTTACTTGCTCAACAATACGTTTTGTAGTCTCTGAGAAACGTAAGCCCATCGCTCCAGTAAGCGCTAATTAGGTGAGTTATATTAAATGCCAACACCTGTTAATGAAACGTTAAAATGTGGCCCTAAACCGGCCTCTTTTTCTGGATAGATTTGGCCCTATGCGCATAAATATCGATCAAAATCTCTTCAAACACCTTATTGGGCATAAGGTTATTATTAGGTGCACCAAAATTGACTCAAACGGAATTTTTAAGACTCTTATTACGCGAGTACTCAAGATTGGAAAATTCGGTTTTCTCGTAGCTCTCTTGAATTTGAATTCAGGCGGCCCGTCTTATGCGCAAGACCGGGACGACGGAGACCGAACAGCACCCTCGACCCGGATCGAACGTAGCCTGCCGCAACGGGCACCGAAAAAGACGGACGAGGCTCTTCCAAGCATTGAGCACCAGGCCCCGAAACAACCGAGCGAGCCAGGCGCACAGAAAATCATCGTCGCGGCGGTCATGGTTGAGGGCGCGGAGGTATTCAAGGCTGCTGAGTTCGCGCCACTGTATGAAGACATGTTGGCCCAGACGGTTACCGTAGAAGATCTCGGGGCTTTGATTGAGAAGATCACCGAGAAATATCACGATGCCGGCTATTATTTGAGCCAGGCATTCCTGCCGCCGCAACCGCTTGATCTCGGTGTTATCCGTATTCGCGTCGTCGAAGGACATTTTGAGGATGTTTCTTTCGAGGGGCTTGATCAACCAGGCCGGTTGGCGAAAAAGATGGCGGAGAAGTTGGGTCAGGAACGACCGGCCCGCCTAGAGACCCTTGAGCGAACCATGCTGTTGCTCGGCGATACATTCGGGTTGATCGTCGATGACGCGGCAATAGAGGAGCTAGATCCGGGCTCCGGTCGTTATCGATTGCGGTTCATCCTGAGGCAGAAGCGGGTCTATGCAAATGCGTTCCTGGACAACCGGGGAACTGAGTCAGCCGGGCGAACGGAGCTGTGGACTGCGGTCGGTTTGAACCGCCTTTGGGACACAGACACCCAGGTTCAGGCCGGCGTCTTTACAATTCCGAGACAACCGCAAGAACTGAAATACGGCGAGATCCGAGTGGCCGGAAACATCGGTGATGCCGGAACGGTTATCGGTGGTTCGGTTTCCGCCAGTATCAGCGACGCTGGCGGCGAGGACGCTGCCTTTGAGACCGAGAGTGAGAGCTTTCGCGCCGGGTTGCGTATTGCACATCCGATCCTGCGTCAACGCGACAATAGCCTCTGGATCAATGGCTTATTTGAGATCAACCATGTCAGCGAGCAGGAGTTCGGCGTTGATACTTTCGAGGATCAGGTCCGGGCCATTCGGGTTAATTTGAACTATACCGGCACTGACCCCTGGGGCGCGGGTCTTTACGCTTTCGCCGAGGTCTCGTTGGGGTTGAACGTCTTGGGCGCATCAGAGGATGACGGACCGCGATCGCGGTTTGGCGCCGATGCCGAATTTCGAAAATTTCGTTTCGACCTGTCACGCACCCAAGGTCTTACGGATACCTTCGGCTTACAGCTTCAGGTCGCCGGCCAAATCGCCGACGATGAACTGCTGTCCTCCGAGGAATTCGGCCTCGGTGGATCCTATATCGGACGAGCCTATGACTTCAGTGAGATCGCCGGCGACCACGGCCTGGGTGGTTCGGTCGAACTGCGTTACGGCCGCGATTTGGAGAAGAGTTATCTCAAGGGCTATCAGCTCTATGGGTTCTACGATATTGGTGCGGTTTGGAATGATGGTGAGTTTGAAACCCACCAACAGACTCTGGCCTCGACCGGTGGCGGTATTCGTCTGACCTTACCGTCGTCGCTCCGGATTAATCTGGAATACGCGCGTGCGCTTACCCGGCCGGTCAGTTCTGACGGCGACAAGTTTGAGCGCTTATTCTTCTCGGTTTCACTGGATTACTGAGCCGGACGGCAAGTCTGCCGCAAAATCCGAAATCAAACGTAACCCTTGGCGATATCCTCTTGCCGTAAAGCGCCGTCCCGTTCCTCGGGATCGCCGTAACCGCCACCGCCCGGTGTCCGCAATGTGACGGTGTCGCCTTGCGAGAGCACGTATTGCCGGTGCGTGTCGACTGCCGCACCGTTGATTTCGACTGCACCGATGCCACCTTGCCCGCCGCCATCAAGGCCGGGTGCGGCGCGGCGGGTTCGTTCGGTCATGAACAGCGCCATCAACGGGCGCTCGGACAAGCACTCGAATTCGATGTCCTGACCCAATCCGCCGCGCTGTCGGCCAGCGCCGCCAGAGCCTGGGCGAAGTCGCTTGAACGAACAGCGCAGCGGGCCGTTGCGTTCCATGACCTCGACCGGTGTCGAGGAGATATTCGATGGCCAGGAAAGGCAATGCTCGCCATCGGACGCCTGGGTTGCGCCCATGCCGCCGTTGTAGAACAGAACGTTGGCGAAGGTCCGCCCGTCGTCGTCGATGCCCGTCACAGTGAAAACCCAGAGCGGTGAGCCGGCCGCTGCCATGACCTTGTCGGGCACCACTTGTTGCAGGGCGCCGAACACCAGAACCGGCACATAGTGACCGGTGTTTGAGCGCGCCACGACCGCGGCCGGGTGGCGGGGATTGAGCAGGTTGTCTTCTGGGGCTGTAACGCGAACCGGACGAAACATACCCTCGTTGTTGGCAAGCTCAGGCAGCAGCGCGGATTTTACGGCGTAGGCGGTCATTGCATAGGTGTAGGCCATGACACAGTTGATCGCGCGCGGTTGAGTGGGTGACGTGCCGGTATAGTCGGCGAGGATTTCGTCGCCGCGGACAGTAAGCGCGATCTGAAATACATAGGGCTCATCACCGCCATCGGTCTCAAACCCGAAGTCGTAGGTTCCGTCCGGCAGGTCAGAGATTGCCGCGCGCATGGCCGTCTCGGTGCGACTAAAAAGCTCGTCGGCGAAACCTTCCAATTCGCCGAGACCATAATCTGTCATCAAGGCCAGCATGCGATCGGCCATCAACTCGTTGGCACCAACCTGAGCCCAGATATCTCCCAGGGTTTGATCGGGTGTGCGCACGTTGCGCCGGATCAACGTGACCAGGCTCTCGTCTGTTTCTCCAGCCCGGATCAATTTCATTGGCGGGATCTGCAGACCTTCTTCGAAAACCTGTCGCGACTCAAGGGCCCGTAGGCGTCCACCGATATCTGGGACATGTGAGGTGGTGGCGGCGAAGCCGATTAATTCATCGGCCCGAAAGATCGGCTTTACCAGACAAACGTCACTCAGATGTCCGGTCCCGAGCCAAGGGTCGTTGGTGATGAGGATATCGCCCGGGTGCATTGCGTCGGTGCCAACCTCATCCAGAAAATGTCGCACGGTTCGAGGCAATGTGGCGATGAAGGATGGGATGCTGCCAGAATTCTGCGCCAGCGAGTATCCCCGCGCATCGGTCAGCACGCAGGCAAAGTCATTGGCCTCGTTGGAGAGGGTCGAGAACGAGGTCCGAACGATTGCCTTCGCGGCCTCATCGACAATTGAGATCAGGCGGGTCCAGACGACCTCCATCAATACCGCGTCGAACCGCGCGCTAGTGTCGGTCATGCGGCCTCTCCTTCCAGATCTGGCAGGGTTACGACGATGTTTCCGGTCGCGGCGATCTCGACCGAAGCACCCGGCCCGACAATCAAGGTCGAGCCTTCGTCCTCAATGATCGCTGGGCCCTCGAATATTTGGCCAACAATAAGTTTTTCGCGGTCGTAGACATTGGTCTCTAGATAGGCCCGCGCTTCCGGAAAATAGGCCGGGCGTGTACCCTTCAGGGCCTGGCCGTCAGCTTGGTTCTGGCCCGCAAGCAAAACCTCGCCGCCCGGTACCGGTGCGCGGGCGGAAACCCGGATGTTGATGAACTCCACCGGCACATTCGGCGGCGTGCGGGAAAACTTCTCGCGATACGCCGCCTCGAAAGCGGCAAGCAATTCGTCGCGACCCACTCCAGCCTCCGCATAAGGCCCAACCGGTAACGGGACCACCAGCTCGAAACCTTGGCCGGTGAACCGACCATCGGCGAGGCGTTGAAACCGGGTGGTGGACGGGTCGAGCCCGGTCTCGGCGATCACTGTCATCGCGTCTTCCTCGAGGCGCCTGAATTCTCCTTCGAGCTGGCTTATGTCGCAGGCGTCGAGCCTGACACCGACGGTCGCCACTCGGTCGACCCGGCCGGGCGCGACCAACAGCCCAGCCGCTGAGGCCACGCCTGCCGCGTTTGGGCAGACCAGGCGTCGAAGCCCAAGTTTCCGCGCGACGTAATAGGCATGCACCGGTCCGGCGCCACCGGTACAGAGCAATGCGAAGTCGCGCGGGTCGCGGCCACGCTCGGCAATGTGCACCCGGGCTGCGCCGGCCATGTTTTCATTGACGATGTCGTGGATACCCCAGGCGATCTCGGTCCGCGTCAGTCCCGCCTTTTCCGCCACTCGGTCCAGTGCGGCATGCGCTGCATCCATATCAACCGACAGCATGCCACCGGCGAAGAAATCTGGGTTTAGATAGCCGAGCGTGAAGTCGGCATCGGTCACGGTTGCCTCTTCGCCGCCTTGGCCGTAAGCGGCGGGGCCCGGCTCGGATCCGGCACTCCTCGGCCCAACCTTCAGAAAGCCGAGATCGTCGATCGCTGCGATCGATCCGCCGCCGGCGCCGATTTCGATCAATTCGATGGTCGAGATCCGGATTGGCAGTCCGCTACCGACGACCAGGCGCTTCTCTCGGCCGGCCTCGAAGTCATATGTGATCAACGGCTCGCCACCTTCCACCAGGCTGAGCTTAGCGGTGGTCCCGCCCATATCGAAGGCCAGCAGGTTGCCGCTCGCATCCTCACGTCCAAAGAAAGCGCCGGCCAGAGCCCCCGCCGCTGGGCCGGACTCGAGCATAGCAACCGGCGTGCGTTTGGCTTCGGCCACATGGGTCAGGCCGCCGGAGGAAATCATCAGATGCAGCGGTGCCGATATACCCGACGCGCCGAGCTTCGCATCCATCGCATCCAGATACCCCTCGGCCAATGGTTTGATATAGGCGTTGGCGACGGTGGTGGACGCGCGCTCGAACTCGCGTACCTCTGGTGCCACCTCATGGGAGGCGGTGACGCTCAAGCCAGGGCAAGTTTCGCGTAAGACATCGAGTGCCGCGCGCTCGTGCTCGGGATCGAGGTAGGCATGCAAGAAGACGACCGCGAGCGAGTTCGCGCCGGCCGCCGCCAGTGCTTCGCCGGCTTGGCGGACCGATGCTGTGTCGAGGGCGGTGATAACCGAACCGTCGGCGGCGATCCGTTCGTCGGCTTCCAGCCGTAACTCGCGGGGTACCAGAGGCTGGGGCTTCTTGATTGCGATGTCGTAAAGGTCGTATTTGCGTTCCCGGCCAATCTCCAGAACGTCCCGGAATCCGGCGGTTGTGATCAGACCGGTGACGGCGCCTTTGCGTTCGATCAGGGCGTTGGTGAAGAGCGTCGTCGCATGCACGACACGCGAGACCGATATCGGGTCCAAGCGCCCCGCTTCGACGAGCAACCCGACACCCTCGATCACTGCGCGCGACGGGTCGTCGTGGGTGGTCAGGATCTTGTTCGAATACTGGCGACCCGCCCCGTGGTCATAAACCACGATGTCGGTAAACGTGCCGCCGATGTCGATGCCGAGGGATTGCTGGGCCAAGGGATGTCTCTGGTTGAATGTTGGCGGGATGAAATGGAAGGAGCACAGATTTGACATGTGACCGGCCGCCAGGACAATCCCGAATTACGCCGATGGCAGAAAATGTGGTCACAATTTACCAGAAACCCTGTGCGATCTGGATTTCATCTGATGTCGTGACAGCCCAAACCTCTCACTCTATGCACCTTCTTTCCGCTTCCGCAGCGCTTCGCGGTGGAGCATGTAAACTGATGAACAAACGATGATGGCGGCGCCGGAAAATGTATAGCCATCAGGGATTTCGCTGAACAATACGAAACCCAAACCTGCGGCGTAGATCAATTTCACGTACTGAATGTTGCCGATGACGGTGGCGTCACCCAGGCGAAGCGCCTTGACGCCGACCCATTGCCCGACCGTTGCCAGTAGCCCCATCGCCACCAGATAGAGTAGCCCGGAAAGATCCGGCGTTACCCAAAACCAAATCAGAGGAACGCCGGCCAGAACACCGACAAAGACGGATTGATAGACCAGCAATGTCGCGGTCGATTCTGTTTGTGACAGCTTCCGTACCGAGATGACAGCGGCCGCAGCCCCTAGGGCGCCGAGGATCGGGATCAGGGCATACAGGTCGACAAAGCCCTCGACGCCCGGGCGCATGACAACCAAGACACCAATGAACCCAAGCACCACGGCAGCAATCCGGTGCATTCCGACAGCCTCGTTCAGAATCCATATCGCCAGAAGGGCCACGAAGAAAACCTGCGCGAACCCCAATGTAATGGCCGTCGTCAGCGGCAGGACCGCGACGGCCCAGATGCCGCAGGACAAGGCTGTGAAGGCCCCGATCAAACGGAGAGCATGAAAGCCTGGATGCGCGCTCTTTAGGCTTTCGGGAAACGACTTCGCGATGGATGGAAGCGAGGAGAGGAAGACGATGACCTGCCTGAAGAATAGAATTTGCAGGACGTGATAATCGCTAACTGCCACTTTCGCCATTGCGGCCACAACCGAAAACAAACCTGTCGCAAGCAGAGCCCAAATGATCCCTTGGACATTGTCGGGCAGTTGCGCGAACCCGGCCCGAGCGTGAAAGTTGATCGCCATGAGCGCGGGTTCCAATTGTAATAGCGTGAGGAAATGGGTTTGGGCGATCTCATAGAGGGCATTGTTCTGCACAGCTTCGAGGGCAACCCACCCTTTGGCGAAGAGACGCTGGCTTTTATCGAACAGATGCGCTCAGCCTACGGGCTCGATCTGACTGCTGCGGATAGTCACAAGCTTACAGAGGTGTGACAGGGGGGGCTCCAGATTGAACGGCGGTTGTTTATCGCGGCAGTCAGCGCGCCAGGCATCTTGCCCGAGCCGTCCACGCATTGTCCAAATCTTCGGCTGCCAATACTTTCCTTCCGAAGGGTGGACATCCCTTTAGGGCCGATGCAGCACCGGCACTTCGCGCGTGAAACTGCGCCGCCCACGCTTAAACCCGAACAACGCGGGTGCGATGGTGGCGACGGCTTCGACCATCGAGGTTGCATCCCAGACCACCAGGTCTGCCGGTGTGCCGACCGCAACCGCGTAGCCCTCGCGGCCGAGCAGCTTGGCCGGGCGGACTGACAGCATCTCGAAGCATTGCTCCAATTCCCGGTCAGTGCCGCGCTGGACGATGTTGGCGTAGAGATTTGCCATGCGCATGAGCGACCCGTCGCCATAGGGCGTGAACGGGTTCAGCACATTGTTGGTGGAAAGGCAGCAATTCGCTCCCTGGTCGATCAGCGCATTGGCATCGGCCACACCACGCGGCACGGCCCGGTCCATATCGCGACCAACGACGTAGAGATCGGTTGTCGGCAGCACGGTGGTCGCAACGCCCGAACCCGCCAATCGTTGACCAAGATCGGCCAGTTTGTTCGGTGCCAGGCTGGAATAGCGCGAGCCATGCCCGACCGCGACACGCCCGCCCCAGCCGATCTCGTCGGCCAGGTCGCAGACCAGCAACACGTCGAGATGATCGCTCGCCAGACCGGTATCCAGATGGATATCGACATCGACGTCGTATTCTTGAGCCAACTCAAATATGCGTCGGATCTGCCATTCGGGGTCCGGATCAAACTTCGGGGCGCCACCGACGACCGGAGCGCCGCTCTTCAATGCCGAAACGATGTTGGCATCAACCTCCGGCACGTTGCTCCAGCCCTCCTGGGCGAAAACGCAGATATCGAGATCGATGGCCCAGCGATACTCGTCCGCCAGCTGAGTGATCGCCTCAAAACCACGCAAGCCGCCGTTTGGGTCGACCTCGACGTGAGTGCGCATATGCATGGTGCCGTGCAGCAGGCAATCCTCGATCGTTTGCCCAGCGCGATTATGGACATCCTCGACCGTGAAGTGGTGCTTGACCTCGGAGATCCGCTCCATGTGGTCCATCGTACCCTTTGTACCAGCCGGACAGCGATCCAGGATGCGGGACTTGTCGAGATGGATGTGACTTTCAATCAGGCCTGGCGAGACGAGCCGGCCGCCAGCTTCGATCACTTCGGCACCATCGCCGAGATCAGGTTCGATCGCTGAGATCTGGCCGTTGGCGACACCGATGTCGACTGTCGGTGCGTCCGATGGCCGGTCCATCGGACGGGCGTCTCGCAGGATGAGATCAAGTGTCATGTGTAACCCCAGTTAGGACCCGGAAGGCGCGTAGCTGCCATCCTCGCGATGGGTTTTCGTGCCGGTGAGTGCCTGCACCTGGCTCGGACGCGTCACAATCCAAGTCGCCACAGCAGCGAGCGTAGCGCCGACAATAAACGGAACTACCGAAGTCGTGGAAGTATTGAAAACGACGATACCGAAACTGACCGCCATCATCGAGACCGCCATCACCTTGGCTTTAACCGGAATGATCCGATGGCAGTGCCAGTTTCGGATGCCTGCGCCAAAATACGGATGGGTGTAGAGCCAGATGTGGAAGCGCTCGGAGGATCGAGAGAAGGCCCAGGCCGAGAGGATCAAGAAGACCGTGCCGGGCAAGAGCGGCAAGATGAAACCAGCAATCCCGATGAGCAGAAATACGATGCCCAAGCCAAACATGATATGGCGCATCGGGCCGCAAAGCTGCTGCGGCATTGGCGGTTCGGGTTTGGGCTCACAGTGTTCTGTCATTGTCGTACCTCACTCGGCGGCTGCTTGGCCTCGGTCGCGACGGTTACGGTCCGTTGCTTCACGGTCAACCTTGCCAGCTTCCAGGATTACGCCGAAAAGATCAGCTGCCTGGTCGATGTCATAATACCCCCGGGTTACGTCGCGCAAGACTAAGTCCGGGTCACGGGAAAGCGGGTTTCCGTAGCCGCCGCCGCCAGGGGTCGAGACGTGCACCACGTCGCCGGCCGAAATCGGTACCGCCTGGTCTTTGGAAAGATGCGGAGGGACATATCGCTCGCCATCTCTTTCAACGCTCAACAGATTGGGGCCACCATCGGATCCACCGAATGCCCCCTGGGGCCCGAAGCGCCCATGATCCATGACGAAGGAGGCGCGTGCCTCACCTCGGCGAAGCCGCACCGAATAGTCGACGCCGAAGCCGCCCCGCGTCCGCCCAGCCCCGCCGGAGCCCTCGCGCAGGGCGTAGCGCTCGTACAGGATCGGATAGCGCTGCTCTATCACTTCAACCGGCGTGGTCTTGGAAATGCCAATCGTCGAGCACCCATTGGAAATGCCATCGCCGCCTGGATGACCGCCATAGCCGCCGCCGGATAGCAAGTAGCAGACGAAATGACGATCGGTCTCAGGATCGAGGCCGCCCATGGAAAAGTTGCCGCTGGTGCCGGCCGGCGCTGCGAACAACAGGTCCGGGATGGCTTTGCTCAGGGCCGCAAACACCGCCTCGGCGATCCGTTGACTAACCTCTGCAGCACAGCCTGAGACCGGGCGAGGGTACACAGCATACAGGAAGGTTCCGTGCGGATCCTCGATATGCAGCGGCTCAAAGGTACCGGCGTTGATCGGGATGTCTGGGAAGACATGCTTGACCGCGAGGTAGATCGAGGACCGGGTTGATGAGATCACGCTGTTCATCGGTCCCATGCAGGGCGGTGAGCTTTCCGACAGATCGAAATAAAGATCCGTGCCTTGCTTGCGAATTTTGAGCGCGATGCGCAGAGGCTCGTCGACCACGCCATCGGAATCGACAAAGGCTTCGCCCTCGTACGTGCCATCCGGAATTAGCGCGATCTTGGCGCGCATCTGTTGGGCCGCTCGCTGTCGCAGCTCGACGATCGCTTCGTCCACCGTGTCGCGACCGTAGCGGTCCAGCACTTCGGTCAGGCGCCGCTCGCCGACGGCCAGGGCCGACGCTTGCGCCTTTATGTCGCCGATGCGTTGGTCAGCGATGCGGATGTTGGACATGATGATTGAGAGGATTTCCTCATCCATGACCCCGCGCTTGAACAATTTGACCGGGGGCAGGCGCAAGCCCTCTTGCTCGACCTCGGTGGCATTTGCGGAAAACCCGCCTGGCACCGCCCCGCCGATATCCGGCCAATGACCGGTATTGGCCAGCCAGCAAAACAACTCGCCTTCATAAAAGAACGGTTTGACGAAGCGTACGTCCATCAGGTGGGTGCCGCCGAGGTAGGGATCGTTGACGATAAACAGATCACCCGGCACCAAGTCTTTGGCGCGCTCGATTACCGAGCGGGTCGAGTCCTGCATGGTGCCGACGAAGATCGGCAGCCCATCCTCGCCCTGCGCAACCAGGTCGCCACCGTCTCGGTGATAGATCCCATCGGATCGGTCGTGGGTCTCAGAGATAATCGGCGAGAAGGCGGAACGCGCGAATGCGACGTCCATCTCGTTGCAGACTTGCTGCAGGCCGTTCTGTATCACCGACAATGTGACCGGATCGATCGGCTGTGCCATTCTCTCTCCTCTGGCTCGCCCTGGAGCCAAACCAATTGCATAATCCCACGGGACCAAGCATGGCTCAATGACGCCGAACCGATGGTGGACCTGCGGTTTACCTCAATATGCTAAATCGTCACCACGAGATTGCCATGGGGGTCTACACGCACCTGGTTCGATGGCTCGATGACGATGGTTGTATCCATTTGGGCGATGATGGCCGGACCCGAAAACGCGGCGCCGAGCGCCAATCGATCGCGGGCATAGATCGGTGTGTCGTGGAAGGAACCAGTTGTATCGGTCTCCGCGAACCAGACCTGCCGACGAGAGATAACTGCATCTTCCATGCGCGGGCACGCGTTGGACGTGTCGATCAATCTGGACAGCGGGACAGCCGTTCGCCGCCCAAGGACGGCGGTGTGCAGATTGACCAAAACCGGCCGAATTTCCGGCAAGTCGACCGCGAAGCGATCCCAATAGGCCTCTTCGAAGAGGGTGCGAAGTTCTTCCAGAGAAACGCGGTCAGAGGGCAGGGGAACGCTTAAAATATGCGATTGGCCGAGGAACTGCATATCGGCGCTGCGCAGATAGAGGATGTCCTCGAATGCGGCCCCCTCGCGGTCCAGAAGCGATTGTCCAGCCTTTGCCTGGTCCGCGAGCACGGCGTGCGCCGCCTTGATGTCGAGGTTTTCCAGGGGAACGTTCAAGGTGTTGACGAAATCATGGCGGAGGTCGGCAACGACACACCCGATCGCGTTTGTGATGCCTGGACGGGCCGGAACCAACAGCGTTGGGATAGATAATTCGCGCGCCAGAGCCGCCGCATGCAGCGGGCCGGCACCGCCAAAGGCAAAAAGCACAAAGTCGCGCGGGTCGTGGCCGCGTTCCATTGAGACCATGCGTACGGCGCCAGCCATGAGATTGTTGGCGACCCGTAGAACGGCTGCGGCCGCCGCCATGCCGTCGAGACCTAATGGTACTCCGATCGTCTCGGCGATGCGGTCTGTAATAGCCTCGATACTAGCCGATCCCTCGACCGCCAGAAGCGAGGACGGATCGAGACGGCCGAGCACCAGATTGGCATCCGTGATCGTGGGCTTGTCGCCGCCGCGTCCATAGCAGATCGGTCCCGGGTCGGCGCCGGCACTCTCGGGGCCGACGCGCAGCATGCCGGCATCATCGACATAGGCGATAGAGCCGCCACCGGCGCCGATCGAATGCACGTCAACCATCGGCACATGGATCGGCATCGCGTATTCGAGCTCTAGTTCTGAGTGAATACTGGGGCGGCCATTCCGGATCAGGCCGACGTCCGAACTGGTCCCGCCCATGTCGTATGTTATGGCATTTTCGTACCCGGCTGCCTTGGCCGTATAAGCTGCCGCCATGACGCCGGACGCGGGGCCAGACATAACGGTATTCACCGCCTCCTCGGCTACGATCCGGGCAGAGATCGTGCCTCCATTGCCTTGCATGACCAGCAAGTCCCGCTCGTATCCGCCGTTTGTGAGTTCATTCGAAAGACGCTCTAGGTAGCGATCGAGAACCGGGCGAATGGCGGCGTTTACCGCGGCGGTGGTACCGCGTTCGTATTCGCGATACTCGGCGAGAATGGCGCTGCCGCAGGTGATGTACGGGTTGGGCCAGACCTCGGCTGCAATCTCGGCAGCGCGTTGCTCGTGGCTCGGGTTTACATAAGAGTGCAAAAAGTGGATGACCAGGGATTCGACGCCGAGGTCGAGGAGGCGCAGCGCTTCGGCTCGTACACCGGCTTCGTCGAGCGGCACCAGGACTGCGCCTGCGGCGTCAAGGCGCTCGTCGACCTCAGCCCGGAATTCGCGCGAGATGAGCGGCTCGAAAGTGCCGGTCAGGCCGTAGGAGGTTGGGCGCGTGCGCCGGCCCAGTTCCAGGACGTCGCGAAATCCACGAGTTGTGATCAAGCCGCATCGCGCGATTTTCCGCTCAAGCAGCGCGTTGGTCGTGGTCGTTGTTCCGTGCACGATGCCGGCTAGATCGCCCAGCTCGGCACCACTTGCCTCGAGTGCGGCCATGACCCCGTAGGCCTGATTTTCCGGGGTTGTTGGAATTTTGGCGACCGCCAGACCGCCGGGTGCGGCTGGGTCGAGGAGAATGAGATCGGTAAAGGTGCCGCCCACATCGACCCCGACAATGCCGCCCACGGTGACGTCGACAGCTTGATCTTGGTGCATATTCGGTTCCCGGCAATTGGCTTCGTAGCGCTTATTGTTCGTGGACAAACGACTTTGGTCAAGCGTCGCGCGCGCTGCGAATGTCCCGTTTGTATTTGATCCAGGCGCTATAGAAATCGGCCCGAGCCTCACGGTCTAGGATACGGAGTACCCGAGCCTGGCTGGTATACGCGGACCTCACGGGAAAATCCTTGATACGCTCCAGAATAGCCCGGCATTGCTGCCGAGATATGCGGATCCTGCTTTGGAAAGTGTCGCCAGTGGAGTGGCTCAATACCAAGCTGGATTCCGCACCGGGAATGGGTCCGTCGTACCGACGTTCCAGAGCCTCGCGGTTCTCGGTCAAATCGGGTGCCTTGAGGCGGGAGGTAAATCCTGGAGCCGGCTCAAAGTCGTCGGGATAGCCACACGATCCGTCCTATGACATTGAGGTCCTCCATCGCCCGCTCGTACGCCTGATACGCCGGATTGACCGCGCGCACCAATATGGTTGGCGGCTCGCTGTTCGGAATGAATTCCAGCTGTTTGGCGACAAGGCCGACCCCGTCATGCAGCACAAACATCCCGGGCGGCGTTGGCGTTCGTCGCGAGACATCTATGATCACACGGTCGCCGGTGAGCAAAGATGGCTCCATTGAATCGCCCTCAATCGCGACGACCTTCAGATCTTCTGGGCGAGCCGCTAGTGAATGGCGGATCCAGTCGTTGGAGAAATACCAGACATCACCCTTTGGCTCATATTGCGAGACCGAGCCTCGGACTGACGCCACGCGGACTTCTGGGATGGCGATAAAGCCGGGTGGAGAGGCCTCTGCTCCGGCATCCGAAAGACCGGAGGCCCTCGGGCTGTCCGGGTGCGGAATTGCATAAGGCGGAAGAGTGACCTCCATGCGCAACACAGATTCATCAACCCCGAGATGGTGTGCGAGCGTGTGCCGGACCTCCTCCGGGAGACGTTTCGGCGTGCCCCGGTTGATGAATTGGTGCAGATAGGCGTGGTTTTTCCCGCAAATCAATGACGCTTTTTTCAAATCTGTCGGGGGATCGCGATGCGCGATCAACTCGAGTATGCGTTTTCTCACCGTCTCCATTCACCGATCGGTCGTTTCCGACCGCCTTTCCGTTTATTGCAAATTTCCTATTGTAAAATAGGAAATACGACACTAGGTTGCGTAGTATTATGCGCCTATATCGGGAATTAGGCGCGCCGTCCCTGTAAGGTTTAATGCAAATATGATTAATTTCAAGCAAATTAACGGCCTAAAGGCCAAATCGAACGTAAAACCGAAAGGAATAAATCGTATTTAAACTATATCAGACCGATCAAATCCATCCATTGAATAGGGTATACCCGTAAAATAGGGTGGCGACGGTTGTTTGACGGAACCGCTTCAAATGACCTGGGGAGTTCGTTTGCGTAATCATGTCAAAAATGGGAGATGAGGCATGCAGATCCCGGAAGAATGGGACGAAGATCTGATCAAGGCTTGGCTTAAAGAGGCAGCGGAAACATTGAGCCGCGTGCCTGGCGGTTATTTTCGTCCGCGTGTGACGTATTGGCCGGACGTCGTCCAGACCAGTGTCTATGCGCTCGGCTCTGGCGGTGGTCGTCCAGGGAGGCCTGCCGCTTCGCCCAAGTCAATTGATCGAATGGAGATCGTCTTGACGTGGTTGTTTGCATGCGAGGATGCGGATGAGCGCCGGCTCGTCTGGGCAAGGGCATGCGGAATTCCGTGGCGAAAGCTTGAGGATATGGATGGTCGCAGTCATGTAACGCTCCGAAAAATCCACGATCGCGGGCTTGGTGCCATTCAGCGCAAACTGTTTGAGCAAACCAACAAAATGACCATCGACCAAATAAAACTTTGAGGGCGGATTGCGCCCAGAGATTGGACCCAGGGATTACGCCACCGGAGTTGGCGGCCTCCGGGGAGGGCGGTGTCGGGCAGGAGACGACCAGTTCGGTGATTCGACGCCTCGGGGAGTGCGGGTTTTCAAAAAAAATGATTTTTCGCTTTACAAGTTTTATAAAATAAGCTAATAATAGGACTATCGTTGCAATACTACCCACCGCACCCGGCGGGCCGCCATTTACCCCCCCCCCCC
>JABIRP010000025.1 GCA_018699735.1 Rhodospirillaceae bacterium
AGCTCAGGTGGCGGAAGCTCAGGTGGTGGAAGTTCAGGTGGTGGAAGCTCAGGTGGTGGAAGCTCAGGTGGTGGAAGCTCAGGTGGTGGAAGCTCAGGTGGCGGAAACTCAGGTGGTGGAAGCTCAGGTGGCGGAAACTCCGGCGGTGGTGGTGGTAAAAAGAATTAAACAAAACCATGCACTAGCGCTGCAGGCCCTATTCGGAGTTGATTTGAGAGTTTCGTTAAATATGGCTAGGCGGGGAAAAATTGGACCTAAGATCGTTCTTATATCGTTTTAGAACGAAGCTATTCCTATCCGTCGTAATTGTTATGGCGGTCACGGGTCTTGACGCCCTCGGAGCCCTTGACCCAATCAATCGTCGCCTCCAGGCACTCCGGTTCGAACTACAGGAAACGCCCGCGAGCAAGTCGCTCGTTATCGTCGAAATCGATCCAAAAAGCCTGCGATCGATTGGTGTCTGGCCATTCCCGCGCGAAATTCATGCTCAACTCATAAATCGCTTATTGGATATCGATGCAGAGGTGATCGCCTTTGATGTCGACTTTAGTTCACGATCGGACCCAGCAGGCGACGCCGCATTTTCCGAAGCGATCCAGCGCGCTGACGGACGAGTTATCCTTCCAGTTTTCCTGCAACGACTGTCTTCGGCCAGTCCGCAAGCAATTATTCGTACAGCGCCGACCGAAGCTCTCCGAAAAGGCGCACATATTGCCGCAGTGAACGTTCATGCCGAGCCTGACGGGCGGATCTGGCGATATCCGATCGTCGAGCAATTCCCAAGCGGTCCCAAAGTATCATTGGCCGCAATGCTCGCTGGGGGATCCCATGCGTTCCAGGAGTTTGGTATCGACTACGCGATCGATCCAAACACGATCCCCCGAATATCCCTGGTCGATCTGCTGAACGGTTCGTTCAATCGGGACGCCGTGCGCGGCAAACGGTTTGTGTTTGGTGCCACCGCTGTCGAGCTTTCCGACGAGCTTTCCGTACCAAAATTCGGGCACCTCCCGGGCGTGGTGGTGCAGTCTCTGGCCTATGAAAGCCTGGTCCAAGGCCGCGCATTGCAGCGCACCGATTGGACCCTCGGCGCCATCGGCTCGCTCCTGCTTCTCCTGTTCCACGGACGGTTTTTCAGCGGCGGCTGGCGCGGCCCAGTGTTCTGGGGTGCTGGTGGTCTCACTACGATATTCGCCGCGTCAATCGCCGTCGAACTGACAGCGCCTATCAGTCTGTCGATCGCTGCATGGATGCTTGTGTTGATCGGGTGGGTCGGTGGTGCGATTTTCCTCAGGCTTCGCGAGCAGGCCGTCCAGATCTTCCGCCAACGCTTGGTGATCGCGCACCGTCGCGCTCTGATGAACACCGTTGTCCACGATAGCTTCGATGGTGTGATGATTACAGACGGCCGCGGGATGATCGAACTGGTCAACCCCACCGCCGTTCACTTGCTCGGGGTTGAACAAGGAGACCTGGACGGTAAGCCCGTCGGGGATGTTTTTCCATATCTGAATTTTGATGATGCCCCTGTGGAGTCCGGCGAGATCAGGCCTGGTGCTGCGTCTGGGGAGCTCTCCCTTACCAGACCGGATGGGAGCGAGATCGAGATTGAGTTGATTATCGGGCACTCGGTTTTGAGAACCAGCAATCGGCCTCTCGAAAAGCGCGGGGACCCGCGCCAAGTCACGGTCTACACCTTCCGTGACATTACGCTTCGAAAGAGTGCAGAGATCGCCCTTCGCGCAGCGCATAGCGAGCTTGAGAAAAAGGTCATTGAGCGTACGAAACATCTTGAAGAAGAGATCGACGTACGGGTTCGGACCGAAGCGCAACTGATTGATGCCAAGGAGGTGGCGGAAACCGCAAGCCGCGCCAAATCTACCTTCCTGTCATCCATGAGCCACGAACTACGCACACCAATGAACGCGATTTTTGGCTTCAGCCAGCTGCTCGAATTGTCGTTGAGTGAAATTGGCGACGATAATGACCAAGAAAATATTGCTCAAATTTTCGCCGCCGCAGAGCACCTGTTGGAGATTATCGAAAACCTGTTGGACCTGAACAAAATCGAGCAGGGCAAACTTCATGTTTCCCACAAACGGATTCCTGTCCACCAGATCGTAATGTCGTCCATCGAACTCGTCCGTCATTCTGCGAAACTGGGTGAAGTACATTTGATCGAAAATATCGACGAAGACCATCCAATCGACATTTGGGTTGACGAAACTCTCACCAAACAGGCGATATTGAATCTTCTGTCGAACGCCATCAAATACAACCGCAAGGGCGGGTCCGTCACGATACGAGAGCGGGCACTTGCGGACGGGCTCGTGCGAATATCTGTCGCTGATACCGGATCTGGCATTCCGATCGACCAACATGACAGGCTTTTTGTACCCTTCGACAGGCTTGGCCGCGCGACGGGTCCAATCGGCGGTACCGGCATCGGTCTGTCCATCACCAAAACAATCGTTGAGGCCATGGACGGGCAGGTCGGCTTTGAGAGTAACGAAAATGTCGGCAGCACGTTTTGGATTGACCTGCCAATAGCCCGAACGGGTGCCGAAAGCGCGCGCGTCAGAAAGGCGCCAACGAAAAGCGTGGCCGAGCAGGATCGCGCGATCCTGTTCGGATTAAGCCGAACAATTCTTTATATTGAGGATGATCTGGCCAGTCTTCGCCTAATGCATCAGATCGTTGATCAGTTGCAAGGTATAACGCTTCTCACGGCCGAAGAAGCCAGCGCTGGTATCGAACTGGCCAAGGAAAAGCACCCGGATCTTATCTTTATGGACCTTAACCTCCCGAACATGAGTGGGACCGAGGCCTTTCAGCGTCTGCAGCTAAACACGCGAACCCGAGAAATCCCGGTCGTTGCGATTAGTGCCGATGCAATGCAGGAGAACATCGACCGCACACTTGAGATGGGGTTCCGGGCCTACATCACCAAGCCATTGCGGATGGCGGCGATCATCCGGGCGATCGAGAAAACTTACGAGGACCGGGGCGAACCGCTGACCAGAAGAACAACAAGATAGCGTAGTAGATTCAGCGCGATGCCTCCCTTAAAGATCGTTCAGCATCGCCTCAGCGCTGGTCTCGCCAAAAGCACCCGATGGATCGATGCGCAAGCTGGATACGACACCGTCCTCCACCACCATCGCAAATCGCTGGCAGCGTAGGCCATAACCCTTGTCAGTCATGTCCGAGACTAACCCAGTCGCCTGGGTGAAATTCAGGCTACCGTCTGCGACCATCATCACCTTATCGCCGACCCCTTGAGCAACGCCCCACGCTCCCATCACCCAGGCGTCATTTACCGCCAGGCAGACAATTGCATCGACCCCCTTGGCCTTCAAAGCCTCGGAGTGCTGCACGTAACCGGGGAGGTGTTTCGACGAGCACGTCCGTGTAAAGGCCCCCGGAAGGCCGAAGAGCGCCACTTTCCGGCCAGCCAAAATTTCGTCGATCGAGATCGGCCCAGGTCCATTTTCCGTCAGTATTGTAAGTTCGACCGTCGGTATCCTATCGCCAACTGAAATGCTCACGTCACTCTCCCCCAGACACACAAAAGACCATCGACCAAGAGCATGCCAAATTTTTCCTGAGCCGCACAGGTCCCGCAGCCCTGGTGCTGCTGCACACTCGGCGCTATTACCCAGGCATGGCAAGACGAACCCGAAAATCGAAGCGACCGACAAGCGGCGACCGAACGCGGCGCTTTCCAAGCAACACACCAACGATCGACCTGACGATTGATCATATTGGCGGCCGAGGGGACGGCGTCGGCAAGGCGGAGATTACGCTCGACCACCGAACTGCCGAGCGGCCGGTATTCGTACCCTTCACATTGCCCGGTGAGCACATCATAGCCCAACCCGCAACCACGCGGGGTGGCGGTGTCGTGGCCGGGTTGATCGAGTTGGCCGAGCCCTCCGCTGATCGGGTTGAGCCGGCCTGTCGGCATTTCATGGCCTGCGGTGGCTGCGCTTTGCAGCATATGAAGCAAGCCGCCTATCTCGATTGGAAGCACAAACTTATCGTCTCGCATTTGAACCGGGTTGGGCTCACCGACGTACCGACCTCACCGCTGAGAGCATCTCAATCAGGCCAACGTCGCCGGGCCGATATGGTGGCGCGGAACATAAGTGGCCGGGTCGTGCTTGGATTTTATGAGCGCGCCGGAAAGCGGATCATGGACATAGAGGAATGCCCTGTCCTGCATCCGGATCTG
>JABIRP010000192.1 GCA_018699735.1 Rhodospirillaceae bacterium
CCTGCGTTCCTCCTCCTCCGCAGCTTCACGAATGCGGTGTTTGAAGGTCGGATCCGATATCGCCACGAAATGCCATGGCTGGTGATTTGCTCCACTGGGTGCCGACCCAGCCGTCCGGATACAGTCCTCAATAACGCCGCGCGATACTGTGCGATCCGAGAATTCGCGAACCGAGTGGCGTTTGCGCATCACGTCGTAGAACGCACCCGCCGCAGTGGACATCTCGCTGTCGTTCATGGTGTGCCGGTCGGGCAATGGAACGGCTTCGTAGGAAAGGTGATCCTTGGCAAACATCTGTACTCGTCCTTGGATTGTGTGGTGTCGTTTAGAAGGTACTTCGATCCGTTTGATCAATTTCCATGTAAGCCCCACCCTCTCAAATTGGAAAGACTTGGATAGGCAGATTTGTGACAAATGACTGTAAAGAGATTCGAAGGCAGTTCCCTCAAAAATCAAATTTTTAATATAAGTCTTGGTGCTATGAGAGCGTTGGCGGATGGGGTGGGATTCGAACCCACGAGACGCTTTCACGCCTGCCGGTTTTCAAGACCGGTACCTTCAACCACTCGGTCACCCATCCGCATGTTGGCTGGCCCTCAGCAAGCCCTATCCACGCATGGATACCCCATGACATCGGCGCGCGCTACCGTCAGATGCGGTTGCTGCGAGTTAGACGTTAGGATGGACCGGCACGAAGGTGGGGCGTGTCAGGTATCGCTTCGTTAAATCGAGATATCCGCTGTAGACGAAGCCGCCATTTAACGCCAGCAAATGCTCTCGGTTGGCCCGGTAGTAGCCCGGAATGTCGTACCACGGCATGGTGGGGTGCAAATGGTGCACGATGTGCAGGTTGTTCCAAAGCCAGAGCACTCCGAACACGACGTTGGACTCGACACTGGCGATCCGTTCATAGGGCTTCTCGCCCCAACGATGCTCCAGAAACGGGCGGAGCATGCCAAGCATCATGCCGCCATAGACAAAATAAAGTAGATACTGCCACCACGGCATACCGGCGATCTGGGTAACGAACGCCATGATCGCACCGCTCGCCGCTATGTGCCGAGCCCAGATCCACCCATCGCCGAAATCGCCCCGCACCAAACGTGCTGCGTCAACGGAGATCAATTTGCGCCACCGTATCCAAGGCCCCAGCAGTAACCGCCCGACCATGGTCTGGTTTGCCTGCAACAACCACCGCCAAACCGCCGGATACCGGTCCCAATCGGATTGAGAGTGGTAAAAACTTTCCGGATCCTGCCCCGGCATGGTGATCCGTGCATTCAGATGATGGATCGAATGGTTTCGCCGGTACATTTCGAACGGAAGCCAGAGCCCGATCGGTGGCCAGACCATAGCCGTT
Organism: Rhodospirillaceae bacterium; assembly: GCA_018699735.1. GTDB lineage: Bacteria > Pseudomonadota > Alphaproteobacteria > Thalassobaculales > Thalassobaculaceae > JABIRP01. The sequence continues at coordinate 1,361 of JABIRP010000192.1, forward strand.
CTGAGCCAACGCGGCGCTGAACGCCAGCCATGGATTGCTTCATGCTGAAAATTGAAGTGCCACGCCGTCACATACGCGGCGGCCGGTGCAATCAGCCACCATGGCAGTGCGTCGTGAAACCAAACCAGCGAAAACCAAAAGCCATAAATAGCAGCCGCGAGGCACCAAGTCGGGATCTCACGGCGCCAAAACCATCCTTGGCGAGGGATATAGCGCGCTGGCGCCGTCGCCACCTCGCCCGATGCATGCTCAGGTGGGGACACGGGCGTCTATCCGTTACGCTTAGATCAGTTCGCCGAAGGTTAGCGGAACAAGCCGAGCAAGGCCTGGCTCTGATTACCAGTAATCCCGACACTCAAGGTCGAGAGCTGGCTTTGAACCGACTGGGCCGATTGTATGGCCGACTCGCGTGCCAAGTCGGCATCGACAATGTTGCCAAGGCCTTCCTCGGTCGCATCCGAGATCTGCGAGACGACCTGGGTCTGCTGCTGCAGTTGCCGTTGATCCGCGCCAAAAGAGCCAAGCGCGTTGTTGATCGCTGTCTCGAAGGCCTGAAATTCGGTCGACAGGACGGTCGCCGGATCGCCCGCGGATGCGCCTTGCAGGGCCGTCAGCGTATCGTTTACCGCCCCCTGAGCGCTCACCGTCACCGTGTCGCCATCCTGATTGGCGATGGTGTTCAGATCGGTTGCCCCGGACTGAATAAGGTTTTGACCGTTGAACGAGCTGTTGCTGACGAGATCACCCGCCTGGCTCAGCAATTGGTCCAGGTCATTCTGCAGCAATGTCTTGGCCGAATCGGTGTTGCCCGGGTTCGACAGTTCGACCAGTTTGGTCTTAATGTCGGAGGACAGGTCCGAAAGTGCCGTTGTTCCGGCAATCGCCACCTTGGTCGCACCCTGGGTGTTGTTCAGCCCCTGGTTCAAAGCCGCGAAGGCGCGGATTTCACCGCGCAGCGCTTGTCCGATTGCGAAATTTGAAGCACTGGAAAGAGCCGAGGAGATCCGAAGCCCTGTCGAGATCTTGTCCTGTGTCTTGCTCGACGCGCTATTGATCTTGTTCAGGTTCCGCACTGAGCCGAACGCAGCCGGATTCGTATTGATTGAATTTATAGCCATTTTAGCTTCCCACACCTGTTTCATGGATACCATAGCTGAAAACGGTGCATTGATCAAATGGTGCTGACATGCGAAAAGGCGTTAAAGGTTAACGTTTCTGCGGGAAAATCGCATGTATGCACTTCATCGTCTTGCTGCTTTGGCTATCGTGGCGACTGCAACCATCGCCCTCCCTGCTGATGCGCGCGCTGCGGAAGCTTTCGATGTCTGGTTGAAGGGGGTCCGAACCGAGGCTCTGGGGCGCGGAATCAAGCCAAAAACTCTGGATGACGCATTCGCCGGTGTTAAACCCATCCCGCGTATCATCGAACTCGATCGCAAACAGCCGGAGTTTACGCTCACATTCCAACAGTACCTGACCCGAGTGGTTAACGATCGGCGGGTAAGGAAGGGAAAAAAACTCCTAAATACCCATGCGGAACTCCTGAGAAAAGTCTCGGAGAAGTACCGGGTACAGCCCCGCTTCATCATATCGCTTTGGGGGATCGAGACCGACTATGGGCGGATAACCGGCGGGTTTCCGGTTGTCGCGTCCCTGGCGACCTTGGCTTATGACGGTCGCCGCTCCAAATTTTTCCGCAAAGAGATGATGCTGGCGCTTGAGATTATCGATCAGGGACACATCTCTGCCAAGGCAATGAAGGGGTCATGGGCAGGTGCAATGGGACAAAACCAGTTCATGCCATCATCGTTCCACGCCTATGCGGTGGATTATGACGGCGACGGCAACAAGGATATCTGGGGCACGTTGCCGGATGTGTTCGCGTCGATTGCCAATTACCTCTCCCGTTCGGGCTGGAAGAATGACCGTACCTGGGGGCGTGAGGCCAAATTGCCGGCGGATTTCCCCATGAAACTTTCCGGTAAGAAGATTAAGAAACCGCTTAGCGAGTGGAGCAAGCTTGGTGTGCGCAGGGTCGATGGTTCCGCCTTACCGACCCGGGACATCAAGGCCTCGATTGCGCTGCCGGCTCGCAAGAAGCGGTCGCCTGCCTATATCGCCTATTCGAACTACAATGTGATCCTGAAATGGAATCGTTCAGACTATTTCGCGGTTGCGGTAGGCACGCTTGCCGATCGGATTCAAAGTCGCTAAAATCAACAAGATATTGTTTCGAAAAGCGGCACGGCTACGAAATAGGGCCTGGAGCGCGGAAACTGAGCGGCACGATATGATCTTGGGTCGGGGACGGGTCCTAATAGCGCTTACGGCTTTGACCGTGATGCTATCGGGCTGTGCGGAAACAGAACTTATCGTCCACACAGCCAAGCGTATTACCAACATATCGAAGCCACCGAAGAGCGAAGGCCGCTACAAGGTCGGCAGCCCGTATCAAATCAAGGGCGTCTGGTACTACCCTCGGGTCGATTATGGATACCGGGAGACCGGCATCGCGTCCTGGTATGGACCTAATTTCCATCAGAAACGAACCGCAAACGGCGAGATTTTCGATCAGAATGCATTGACGGCGGCCCATCGCACGCTTCCGATGCCCAGTGCTGTCCGCGTGACTAATCTTGGCAATGGCCGCTCGATCGTGCTGCGGGTCAATGACCGAGGCCCCTTTGCGCATGGCCGGATCATCGATCTTTCTCGGCGTGCCGCACAACTGCTGGGGTATGAACGCCAGGGAACCGCTAGGGTCCGGGTTGAGATCCTGGCGGAGGAAAGCCGTCGTCTGGTGGCGCTGGCCAAGCAAGGAAAGATCGTGCGGGTCGCGTCTTCTTCCGGCCCCGTGCCGCTTCCGGTTCCCGTGCCTCCCGCAACGCCTAAGATCAGCGTGTCGGCCGCCCCCTTGGCGCCGCTGCCTGACACCGACGTTTCAGTTTCAAGGGTGCCAGAGCCGCCGCGAAAGAAGAGCGGGCCCAGCGCCGTCGAATTGAGCCGCCAAGCCGAGCCCGGCACCGTAGCGACCCAACCGGTCAAGGACACCCGCATCTTTGTCCAGGTCGCCGCTTTTTCGAACCGTGGTAATGCTGATTTGCTGCTGGGACGCCTCTCTGGCGTTGGACATGCACGCGTTCACGAAGGGTCTGTCGCTGGCAAGCAGTTTTACCGGGTTCGATTTGGGCCTCTGACATCGGTGGCCGCCGCGGACCGGATACTGGATGGCGTGATCGGGGCTGGATATCCTGGAGCTCAAATTATCGTTGATTGAGCCAATGTCCAATTTCGCTCACAATTTGAAGCTATACCGCAGCCTACTGGATTGGCACGGCCAACTGCATCCAGCTTTGCCTATTTGCTGTAACACTTTACGACTGGATCAATTGGGAGACACCACGATGACGTTCCTCGCGCACCGTTCTCGGAATTGGATATTTGCCGCAACGGTATCGGTATCACTGTTGGCGACACCGGCCATTGCGATCGAGACCAAAGCGCGCGAGGCGTATCTGGTGGATTTCAACACTGGCGCAATTCTACTCGATCATAACTCCGAGCAACTGATGCCGCCGGCCTCAATGACCAAAATCATGGCCGTTTACTTAGCATTCGATCGTCTGAAGGACGGCAGGTTGAAGCTGGAAGATGAGATTCCGATCAGCGAGAAGGCCTGGCGCAAGGGCGGCTCGAAGATGTTTGTGCGGGTCAACACCAGGGTAAAGATCGACGCAATCTTGCGCGGTATTATCGTACAGAGCGGAAATGACGCTGCAATCGCCTTGGCCGAAGCCTTAGGCGGCAGCGAGGCCGCGTTCGCTGAGGAAATGACGTCCAAAGCGCATGAACTCGGCATGCGGGATTCAACCTTCCGCAATGCCACCGGATGGCCTGACCCGGAGCATCGAACTACAGCGCGTGACCTCGCGACCTTGGCGATGGCGACGATCCGGAAGTTTCCCGAGTACTACACGATCTATGGTGAAAAGACGTACACCTACAACAAGATCCGCCAAGGCAACCGGAACCCACTTCTCTACAAAGCGATGGGCGCTGACGGTTTGAAGACCGGGCATACCCAGGAAGCCGGGTATGGCCTGACAGCGTCGGCGAAACGGGGAAATCGGCGTCTGGTCCTGGTCGTGAATGGGCTCGGCAGTGTGCGGGCGCGGTCTCGAGAGTCCGAGGCCCTGCTTGAGTGGGGGTTTCGCGAGTTCGACAACTACACGCTTTTCAAGGCTGGCGAGGAAGTCGATCGGGCGCATGTCTGGCTCGGCACGTCCAAGGATGTGCCCTTGGTCGCCAAGACTGATCAGATCTTCACCTTGAAGAAATTCGCGCGCAAAAAACTCAAAGTGTCTGTGGTCTATGACGGTCCGGTGCCGGCCCCGATTAAGGCCGGCGATCAAATTGCGACGCTTCGCCTGACGGCACCGAAGCAAGAGCCGATAGAAGTCCCGCTATATGCCGGTGCGAATGTCGACCGGCTCGGCGTTGTCGGCCGGGTTGTGGCGGCTGTCAACTACCTCATCTGGGGCGGTGGCGATGGCTGACGAGGCCGTGATTACGCGCGGGTATTTCATTACATTTGAGGGCGGAGAGGGGACTGGCAAGTCCACTCAAATCGGATTGTTGGCAGATGCTCTTACGGCAACCGGTATCGAGGTTCAGAAAACCCGCGAACCGGGTGGATCGCCCGGGGCAGAGGAAATTCGAGACCTTCTGGTGCGGGGCGAGCCCGGCCGATGGGATCCAATGACTGAAATCCTGCTACTTTATGCGGCCCGAAATGACCATTACCGGCGCAGGATTGAACCGGCTCTTGCGGCTGGGCATTGGGTGCTGTGTGACCGGTTTGCCGATTCCACACTCGCCTACCAGGGCGCTGGCGGAGGGATCGAGCTGGAGACGATCCGATCTCTACATTCACTTGTTCTTGGGAGGGTTTGGCCTGATTTGACCGTGCTGCTGGATCTTGACGTCGAGACCGGTCTTGAGAGAGCCGGGCAACGTGAAGAGACGACCTCGGAAGGTGGTGAGACGCGGTATGAACGCATGGGCGGTGCCTTTCATGACCGTTTGCGGCAAGGCTACCTTTCCCTCGCGGCGGACGCCCCCGAGCGTTTTGCGGTGGTTGATGCCAGCCAGAGCATCGCCGTAGTCGCTGGTGATGTCGCGGATAAGGTCGCCGGACGCTTCGATCTGATCCTCGAGCCCCGTTCGTGAGCGAGGGGCTCGAAAATGTCGGTCTGCCGGGCCCCCGTGAAGGGCGAGAGTTAATCGGACACAAAGAAGCTGAAAGCCTATTGCGCCACGCCTTCGAAAGCGGACGCATGGCGCATGCTTGGCTGATATCGGGGCCACGCGGTGTCGGTAAAGCTAGCCTCGCATACCGCGCCACCCGCTGGGTCTTAGCTGGCGGTGGCAGCAATGACGCCGAAGATGAGGGGCCAGGGCTTTTCGGCGATGCAATAGAGCCAATTCCAGCCACGGGAGAGGGATTGCATCTGGACCCCGAACATCCAGTTTTCCGCCTGGTCGCCAACGGCGCCCACCCGGACCTGTATGTGCTTGAGCGGGGATATGATGACAAAAACAAGCGCCTGCGTCGCGAAATCGTGGTCGACGATGTCCGGGCTATGGGACATTTTCTGCGACGTACATCCACGGCCGGCGGGTGGCGGGTGGTGGTCATAGATAGTGCCGATGAGATGAACCGGAATGCCGCCAACGCGGTATTGAAATTGCTGGAAGAGCCACCGAAGCGGACACTGATGCTGTTGGTCAGCCATGCTCCCGGCCGTCTTCTGCCCACCATTCGATCGCGCTGCCGAATGTTGCGGTTGGCGCCGCTTGCACATGATGGCTTGGTCGAATTGTTGCGACGTGACGACCCCGATGCCCCACCGGATGAATTGCAATCTATCGCCGGCATGGCGGAAGGCAGTGTTGGACGGGCGCTATCGATTAAAGCCAGCGACGGTCTTGGGCATCTGAAAGACATCTTGGCGATGATCGAACATATGCCATCGCTTGACACCAAGCGCCTCTATGCATTGGCCGATACATGGGCCCGCGCGCCAGCCAAACGTAAGAGCGATGAGGAAGGGAATGGCGCGCGTGACCGCAGCGATCCATTTGCGGCGGCTACGGAGATCCTGTTCTGGTGGCTCGGCCGCGCCATTCGGCGCACTGCTAGTGGAGAGCGGGAAGGCGAAATCGTACCCGGAGAAAACAAAATCGCTGACCGGATGATCGATCGGCTCGGCCGTGACGGCGTCGACCGAAAACTCACCGATATAGCGCAACGAATTGGCCGCGGGGACGCCCTTAATCTTCAGCGCAAGCAGCTTGTCATCGACGCATTCCTGGAATTGGCGGCTTAGGACAAACGCAAGCGGGCGGCTAGGCGCCCATGAGCCACGGGTCTTCGGCGTAGACCCGATTGCCGTAGGCCCCGATGTGATCTTCAACGGCCGCCCATTGATCCTGATGTACCCCGACTAGGCGAACCGTGGAATACGATCGCGAGCCGTAGCCGGTGTGAACAATCGTGTCATCGCCTTGTGCCGTCAGGTGATGAAAAATGTCTTTCGACCAAAACCGGCCAAGGTCGAGAAAATCCTCATTTGGATTAAAATCGAGGATCACGTCATCTCCGGTTACGGAGTTTATACCGCCAAACATGTCCGCCCCGGCGCCCCCGGCGAGTACGTCATCACCGTAGGAGCCGTTAATCCGGTCATTTCCGCCACCGCCGATCAAGGTGTCATCACCGAACCGGCCATTCAGATCGTCATCACCGGCTGTCCCGATGACATAGTCGTCGACAAATCCACGCCCTGTAAATTTCGCACCACCCCCGTTAGGAATGGGCGGGATCGAAGGATCTTGTGGTGTGCTCGGCGGTGTCGGGCTTGCAGTGGTCGAGCCATAGAGAATGCGAACAGACCCGACATCGAAACTGGTCGGGTTTGATGCCATTTGACTGTAATACGGCGCCATCATTGAATGGGCATAGGTATGGTTCAGGCCAATGACATGGCCGATCTCGTGGCCAGCCACTTTCTGGACGTTTTCCCAACCAAGGTCATAGCCATCAAAGACGATACTATCGTAGCTCGTGGCGTAGGCGAGGGTTCCGCCAATACCGTCGAGCAGACCAACCGACACGGAGATCGTGTTCTCCGCTGGCCCACTGGTCACGAAATCGACGTTCGAGACGTTCTCCCACTGCTGTGCCGCAGCGTTGACCGACCC
>JABIRP010000193.1 GCA_018699735.1 Rhodospirillaceae bacterium
CAGGCAAGTTGCGCAACGCTGGACTGCCGCCGGACTATCCGAACGACGTATCCTACCGCACCGCGTTCACCGGCACGGAGTTGACCCGAATACCCATTCCCTGCCGGCGCGATCGATATGACGCGACCGGCGGCCCCGATACAGACTGGCCAACCCCGGAACCACCGCACCGCATCAACCAGATCTATCTGGAACCGATCCTGGGCGATCATGCCCGCCAAATGCCAAAGTTGCGGGCCTTGAACCGGACCCAGGTCGAGGCTTTCACCCAAGATGCTGATCAGGTCGTCGCCACCGCCCGCGACCTCGATACCGGCGAAACCGTGCGGATCGTTTGCCAATACATGATCGGTTGCGACGGTGGCAGTTCAACCGTGCGCAAAAGTATCGGTGCAAAATTTGAGGGCGATGCTGTGATCCAGCGCGCGCAATCGAGCTTCATCCGGGCCCCAAAGCTGATGGACCTGCAGACAGCGCCGCCAGCCTGGGCCACCTTCACCCTCAACCCGCAACGATCCGGCAACGCATATGCCATCGACGGCCGGGAGAAATTCGTACTGCACAACTACTTGCGCCCGGATGAGGCTGATTTCGATGCGGTCGATCGGGATTGGGCAATCCGCACGATCCTGGGCGTGGATGCGGATTTCGAATACGAGGTGCTGGCCAAGGAAGACTGGTATGGCCGTCGCCTGATCGCTGACAAATTCCGCCAGGACCGGGTCTTTATCGCCGGCGACGCGGCACATATCTGGGTGCCCTATGCCGGGTATGGCATGAATGCAGGCATCGCCGATGCCATGAACCTCTCCTGGATCCTGGCGGCGCATCTGAACGGTTGGGCGCCAGCTTCGATCCTGGACGCGCATGAGCGCGAGCGCCACCCGATCACCCAACAAGTCTCGCATTTCGTCATGGATCACGCTCAAGCCATGGCCGGTCAGCGTGGCAAAGTACCGGAAAATATCGAGGCTAATGACGCCGATGGCGAGGCCGCACGCACCGCTCTCGGGCGGGCGGCCTACGATCTGAACGTGCAGCAATATTGCGCCGCCGGTCTCAATTTCGGTTCGTTTTATGACGCCTCGCCGATTATCGCCTATGACGGCGAGGCCGCACCTGGATACACCATGGCGAGCTTCACTCCGTCCACGGTGCCCGGCTGTCGCACACCGCATGTCGGCCTGGCGGGCGGTCGAAGCCTCTATGACGCAATGGGACCGGAATACACCCTATTGCGGCGGGACCCGACGACCGACGTTGGGCCGCTAGTGAAAGCCGCCGAGGCCAAAGGTGTGCCACTCACCGTGTTGGATCTGGATGAAAGCGAGGCGGGTGGCCTCTATGCCCGAAAACTCACCCTATCCCGCCCGGACCAGCACGTCGCCTGGCGGGGCGACGCCTCGCCAGAGGATCCAGAAGCGCTTGTCGCGTTAATCCGGGGTGCGTTTCACTGAAACGCGATTTAAGTTTCAATCACAATGTATTCGCTCCCCGGAAGTTGCGAAGCGGCTATCCGGGGTCTCGCAGGGAGGACGCGACCTTGCCTGATCGAGAGCCCGGCTCTCAGCGCTGTTTCGGCCGGGACACGGGTATTTCGGGTGAGATGCGTTTTACCGGGCGGCAGTGTGTGCGGCTTAACCTCTCGGCTGGCCGCTTCATTGCGCCTCAGCTGATCAGTTTGTGCCATACATCCGGTCCCCTGCATCCCCGAGCCCCGGCAATATGTAGCCGTGCTCGTTCAATTGGCGATCCAATGCGGCGGTATAAATCGGGACGTCTGGGTGAGCGGCGGAAAACACCTCGATGCCTTCGGGTGCGGCCAGCAGACAAACAAATTTCAGGCGTGTGGCGCCATGCTCCTTGAGCCGGCTCACCGCAGCGACGGCCGAGTTTCCAGTCGCAATCATGGGATCGACAACAATCAGGATCCGGTCGTCCAACCGGTTCGGGACTTTTAGGTAATACTCAACAGGCTCCAGGGTGGTCGGATCGCGATAAAGTCCGATATGCCCGACCAAGGCTGTTGGCACCAGATCCAGCATCCCATCCAACAACCCATTACCGGCCCGCAGGATCGAGACGAGGCAAAGGTTCTTTCCCTCCAGGATTTCGGACCGCATGGATTCCAAGGGTGTTTCGATCTCCACGGTCTGCAGTTCCAAGTCACGCGTTACCTCGTAAGCCAGCAGAAAACTGACTTCACGTAAGAGTTGGCGAAATTTCACAGTTGCGGTGTCGACCTGACGCATCAAGGTCAGCTTGTGCTGAACCAGCGGGTGTTTGACAATCGTCAGCATATTGGTGCTCATCCGATGCTCCATACTTGCTTGAGTTTTTACTTTAAAAAACGG
>JABIRP010000194.1 GCA_018699735.1 Rhodospirillaceae bacterium
CTTCTGGCCAACCAACTAGCGTTGGCCTTGGTGCGGGCGCACCAGAAACGCCGCAAGGGTCGGCGTATCGAGGGCAACGGCGACAAGCGCGCCCTGGTCAAAGCGGCCCTGCCGTTCGAATTGACCGGATCCCAGGTCCAGACCCTCGGCGAGATATTCGCCGACATGGCCGATGACACCCGCATGCTGCGTCTGCTGCAGGGTGATGTCGGCAGTGGCAAGACCGTTGTGGCGCTGATGGCCATGCTGAACGCGGTCGAGACCGGACGCCAGACAGCCCTGATGGCACCAACCGAAATCCTGGCGCGCCAGCACTTTGAGACCATCGGCCCGTTGGCCGAGGCAGCCGGAATCCGCCTCGCAGTGTTGACCGGGCGCGACAAAGGAAAGGCGCGCGGCGCAATCCTGGAAGAACTCGCGTCAGGAGCCATCGACATCGTGGTCGGGACCCACGCCTTGTTCCAGGAAGATGTCGTGTTCCGCGATCTGGCCATGGCGGTGATCGACGAACAGCACCGGTTCGGTGTGCACCAACGGGTCATGCTGGGCGAAAAGGGCCCCGACCGAGACAAGGGCGGTATCGACACGCTGGTGATGACCGCGACTCCGATCCCGCGCACACTGACCATGACCGCCTATGGCGACCTCGATGTCTCACGTCTGACCGAGAAACCGGCCGGGCGCAAACCGATCGAGACGAGCACCATCCCGCTCTCTCGCCTTGATGACGTGATCGCCGGCGTCACCCGCCGGCTGGAGGGCGGTGCCCGGGTCTATTGGGTCTGTCCGTTGGTCGAGGAGTCCGAGGTTTTGGAGGACGTGGCGGCAGCCGAAGAGCGCCATGCACATCTGAGGAAAGTGCTTGGTGACCGTGTGGGGCTGGTGCATGGCCGTATGGCTGGCCCCGAAAAAGACGCGGTGATGGAGGACTTCAAACAAGGCCGGATTACAGTACTTGTCGCCACCACCGTCATCGAGGTCGGCGTCGATGTGCCGCAAGCCACAGTCATGGTGATCGAGCATGCCGAACGCTATGGCCTGGCCCAACTGCATCAGTTGCGCGGCCGGATCGGGCGCGGTGCCGAGGCATCGTATTGCCTGCTGCTCTACGGATCACCGCTCTCCGAGACCGCACATGACCGGCTCACCATCATGCGCGAGACCGAAGACGGCTTCCGCATAGCCGAGGAAGATTTGCGTCTGCGTGGCGCCGGCGAGGTCCTGGGCACCCGACAGAGCGGCCTGCCGACCTTTCGCATGGCTGACCCGGTTCTCCATTCCGACATCCTGGCCGCCGCCCGCGATGACGCGCGAATGATGGTCGACAAGGACCCGGACCTGAAATCGCCCCGCGGCGAGGCGCTGCGTGTCTTGCTCTACCTGTTCGAACGCGACGCCGCGATCCGATACCTGCGGAGTGGGTAGGTGTTTCTATACGCAACAAATTCTCTAAATAACCGCTTCCCGGCCGACCTAAGGGAGAGCCGGGATCTCGATCCGATTGCGAGGCCTCTTTGCTGCGAGATCCCGGATAACGGCTTCGCCGCTTCCGGGAAGCAGGAGAAATGAGAGCCCTACCCCCGCGCCAGCGGTCGCGTCAGGCAGGTTGGACCGCCGCAGCCTTTGGCTGAGATCTCTGCACCGCTGTAAGTCAGCACCTCACATCCCGCCGCTTCCATGCGTCGCCGGGTCTCGGGGTTGCCCTCCATCGCCAGGCAGCGCCGGGGCGAGAGCGCCAACACATTGCAGCCCATGCTTTCAAACTCCTCGTCCGGCACCTCGACCAGAGCCATGCCGCGCTCCAGCAGCAATTCGCGGAAGAACACCGGCATCAGCCGCGAGTAGACCAGCGCCAAATCCGGCGCCAAGGGGCTGACGATCGACATCAGGTGGAATACGTCCTCCGGGCCGACCCAATGCACCAGCGGCACGGTGACGACCTCGCCCGCCCGCGCGCCGAGGATCTCGGTCAGCTGCCGGATGCCCTCAGGGTTGGTCCTATATCCGTCACCGACGATCACAGTACCATCGTCGAGCCAGAACAGGTCACCTCCCTCGAGCCGCCCTTCGCCCTCGATCTGGCCAAGCACGGCCACGCCATTCGCCTCCAGGAACCGCCCCATGGCCGCTGGTTCAGGGGTACGCGCGCCCTTACCCATATTGCAGAGCACCACACCATCCGGCACGGCAATCGCATTGTCCCGCACATAGATCGAGTCGAGCCCAGTGGTCCCATCGTCCGGCAACCAGAGGATCTCTGTTCCGGAGCTCTCAATGAGGCCGGCAAAAGTGTCGTATTCCTCTACAGCGCAGGCGAAGTCAGGTCGCGACAGGTAGTTCAAACGCTGCCAATCGGTATCGCATTTGGTTTGGTCGCCGAAAGCATCGCGAGCGTGTTTCAGTAGGACCTTGGTGAGCTGTGTGCTTTCCGACATACCGACCTCACTCCAAACCGCCACCGAGCGCGTCCAGCAGATCGAAATCCAGTCCGCTCGGATCGTCGACCAGCGCTTGATAGGCCAGTGCCTTGAGTTCCCGGCGGATCGGATAGGTCGAGGATGGCAGTAGCTGGGTCAGGAAAATCACCGTCAGATCCTCGACCGGGTCGATCCAAAATGCTGTGCTGGCGGCCCCGCCCCAAGCGAACTCGCCGGGGGATCCAGGAACACCCGCTTTGGCCGGGTCGAGCATGACCGAGACGCCGAGCCCGAAGCCGATGCCGCTGAACGAGGTTTCGGAGAACACCGGCTGCCCCATCTCGGCGAGGTCGCCCGGCAGATGGTTCATCGTCATAAACTCGACCGTCTTGCGCCCGAGGATCCGTGCACCGTCGAGCTCGCCACCCCGGCGCAACATCTCGGTAAAGCGGAAATAGTCCTGCGCTGTCGAAGCCAGGCCGCCGCCGCCTGAATGCAGTTTCGCCTCCGTGGTAAAACGGCTGCCCGCCGGCGCGTCGATCAAAGACATGCCATGCTGTCCCGCCTCATCTTTGGTCGGGCCATACAGGGCGGCGAAGCGGTTTTCAGTGCCATCAGGGATCGAGAAACCGGTCTCGGTCATACCCAGGGGCTCGAAGATGCGCTCGGCGAAGAAAGCGCCCAAGGTTTGGCCGGAAATCACCTCAACAAGCCGGCCAATTACATCCGTCGAAACACCATAGTTCCAGCGCGTGCCGGGATGAAAGCAGAGCGGCGCTTGCGCCACACGTCCGATCATTTCGTCAAGCGGTACCTCGCTATTGGACATATCAATGCCCAACTCGCGGTAAATGTCACCAACCGGCCCCGGATCGCTGAAGCCGTAGGTCAGCCCGGATGTATGGCGCATAAGCTGGCCGATGGTAATCGGTGTCTTGGCCGGTTCTTGCCATACGCGGCCATCATCGCCTTGGACCAGCACATTCATATCGGCCAGTTCCGGGATGTAATCGCCGATTGGGTCGTCAATCCGGAACCGCGCCTCTTCGAGCAGCGAAAGAGCGGCCACGATGGTGATCGGCTTGGTCATTGAGTAGAAACGCCAAATCGTATCCAAGGTCACCGGTTCTCCGGTTTCCAAATTGCGCTTGCCCACTGATTCCAGATATGCGATCTCGCCGTGCCGGGCGATCAGGGTCAAACACCCCGGCAGCTTGCCCGCATCGACGTAGCGGTTCATCCACTCGGTGACCCGCTCCAAGCGGCCTGTATCGAAACCCACGTCCTCAGGGGCGACTGTTGCTGACATGATCCGTACTCCCCGTTAAACCTTCCACACATCCGGATTGCAGCGCACGTACTGGTCTGGATATTCGGTCTTGGCGCCGAGTGCTTTGGCCGCATGCCAGGCCCAATGCGGATCATCCATGATCCCCCGGGCGAGCGCCGCCAAATCGGCTTTGCCCGATGCGATGATCTCTTCTGCCTGATGCGGGTCGGTGATCATACCGACGGCCATGACCGGGATATCGACTTCGCGCCGGATCCGATCGGCAAGATGGACCTGATACCCGGGCCCGAGTTCGATCTTTTGACTTGGGTCCATTCCGCCTGACGTTACGTCGATAAAGTCGCAACCGAGCGCCTTCAATTCGCGGGCATAGACCACCGCCTCGTCCACATTAAACCCGTCATCGACCCAGTCGGTCGCCGAAAAGCGCACGGCCGCCGGTCGGTTCTCAGGCCACACCGCACGCACCGCCTCAAACACCTCAAGCGGAAAGCGCAACCGGTTCTCAAGCGGGCCGCCATAGCCGTCGTTGCGACGGTTCGCGATCGGTGAGACGAACTGATGCAGCAAATAGCCATGCCCGCCATGCAATTCCGCCACATCGATATCGAGCCTGGCGGCACGTTCGGCCGACTGAACGAACTGCGCCTTGACCATTGCCAGCCCATCACTGTCCAGAGCCTGGGGAGCCGGCCAATCGGCATAGGCCTCACCCGACGGCCCAAGTCTTTGCCATGCCCCCTCCGCCTCGGAGAGCGGGCCGGAGCCATTCAGCGGCGTGTGGTTCGATCCCTTGCGACCGGCATGGGCAAGCTGAATACCGAATTTGGCCACGCCATGCAGCTTGCAGAAGTCGATGACCCGCTTCAGCTCGGCCTCGTTCTCATCGCTGTAAAGCCCGAGGCATCTGGGGGTGATCCGGCCTTCGGGCGAAACGTGGGTCGCCTCCAGGAACACAAGCGCCCCTGCCCCCATGGCGTATTGGCCGTAATGCATAAGATGCCAGTCGTTGGCGCTGCCGTCGTCGGCCAGATATTGGCACATGGAGGAAACGACAATGCGATTATTCAGCGTTGTTCCGCGGAAGGAAATCGGGGAAAAAAGGTGACTTGCCATGGTGCCTGCTCTATTTTTTGGGGGACTGATCGGCCGCACCATATACTCAATCCCGCACGAATTGGAAGCACATGGCTCGGATAACAGTACCCGAGATCGAAACCATCATGGCCGAAGAGCTGCCGTTCGCGGCGAACTTTGGCGAGGTTGTATTCGAACGCCTGGAAGACGGCGATGTCATGATCCGCATGCCGGTCGACGCATCTCACATGCGCCCCGGCGGCACGGTGAGTGGGCCGGTTCTTAAGGGGCTTGCCGACCTTGTGATGTATGCGCTGGTCCTCTCTCGGATCGGTCCGGTCAAGCTCGCGGTCACGACAAACCTGACGGCGAATTTCCTGCGCCGGCCGGGTACTGCCGATCTTATGGCCGAGGGTCGGTTGATCAAATGTGGCAAACGCCTTGCCTATGGCGAGGTGACACTTTACAGCGACGGCGAGCCGGACGATCCGGTTTGCCACGTAACCTCGACCTATTCCATTCCGCCGCCGGAGGCTCGTTGACGGTATGACAGAGACGATTGTTATTTCCCATTTCGGCCATACCGCCGAAGTCGACCCGGCATACGGTGGACGGATAACACGCTTTTATACCGAGCGTGACGGCCGCGAAATCGACTGGTTCCAACCAACCCCGCCCGAGGGACGCGATAAACTGGCGCCGCTGTCGACAGGTTGCTATCCGCTCGCCCCCTTTTCGAACCGGATCGAGAACGCGTCACTCTCCTTCGATGGGTCCAACCATCATCTGGCTGCGACACCAGGGTTTGAGCCGCACGCGATCCACGGCGACGGATGGCGGGTCGCCTGGCAGGTCATGGAAAAGTTGCCACGCAGTGCGCGTATCTATCACACGCACGCCGCCGAAAACGGCTGGCCCTTCGCATATATGGTCATGCAAGACGTCATGCTCGACGATGATGGGTTGCTGGTGACAATGGCGATCTTGAACACCGGCAAGGTGCCGATGCCGGCGGGGCTGGGGCTGCATCCCTATTTTCGGCGCGCGCCCGACACCAGGTTAACAGTTTCGCTCGGCACCATTTGGCCACCCGAGAACGGCCCGATCCCGAAGTCCTCGGCGGATCTGCCGGCCGAACTGGATTTTTCAGCGGGTCGCGTGGTCCCGGATGGCCTCGATACTTGCTTTGGCGGTTGGACCGGGCCCGCGCGTATCGACTGGCCGGATACCGGAGATGCTTTGTCGATCGAGACCCAGGGGCCAGTTGAACATGCCGTAATCTATACGCCGGAGGGTCGTGATCATTTTTGCTTTGAGCCGGTCAGCCACGTGATCGACGGCTTCAATCTGGCGGCGGCAGGTATGGAAAATACTGGGAGTTTCACCTTGGGTCCGGACGAAACCCTGTCCGTGACCGTAAGATTTCGGCCGGTTACTTAACTTTCAACGGACAATGCATCCAGAATTGGGCATCGGGTTGACCCACCCTCAGCACAATGGTCCGCGGTTTCGCAAAGCACCTGCGCCATCGCTGTAAGATCCTGAATTCGGGATCTCACCCGCCCCAGATGTTCGAGCGCCAACAATCGAACCTCCTCGCAGGCGCCGTCTTCCCGCTCTTCCATATCGATCAACGCGCGGATCTCTTCGATCGGGAACCCGAGTTCCCGGCTCCGGCGAATGAAGCGCATTCGCTTGTTGTGTTTCGGACCGTAAACCCGATGCCCGCCAGCGGTTCGTGGCGGCTCTGCCATCAGACCGATCCGCTCGTAATACCGGATCGTCTCAACCTTACTGCCCGATTTCGCGGCCAATTCACCGATCGAAAATGCCTGCATTTCCAGTCCTCCGGGTCCCCAGGAAAGAATGCGGAAATCATTGCTTGAACCTGTAGTCGCTACAGGTTCCATACTCCGCTTGCCCGCAAAATCCAAGATCGAGGAAAGAAAGCGTGATTGAGACTTCCACCCTCACCTGCCCGAAATGCGGCCATATCGAGACCGAGACAATGCCGATAGACGCCTGTCAGTTCTTCTATGACTGCAAAGGGTGCAGCGTGGTATTGAAGCCAAAACCGGGTGATTGTTGTGTGTATTGTTCTTACGGAAACAGGCCCTGCCCGCCGATTCAATCCGGCGAAACTTGCGGTTCTCTGGCAGAACAATAAATTTACGGTATTATGATACCGCACACGTAAGGATACTGATTTTATTGACCGTTTCCGCTTGACTCCGAACAATCCAAAAGCATAGTACGCGCCGTCGCCGGCTCCTGGGAGTTCGGCTTACGTTTTATCACACCGTTACAATGGTGGATCCAATGCGAACCTACTCGGCCAAACCGAGCGAGATTGAGAAGAAGTGGTGGATTGTCGATGCCGAAGGCGTCGTCCTCGGCCGACTGGCTTCAATTCTCGCGAATTATCTGCGCGGCAAGCACAAGCCAACTTTCACCCCGCACATGGATTGTGGCGACAACATCGTCGTGATCAACGCGGACAAGGTGAAACTGACCGGCCGCAAGCGCACTCAGAAAACCTATTACTGGCACACCGGATATCCCGGCGGGATCAAGAGCCGTACGGCTGACAAGATCCTCGACGGCGCCCATCCGGAGCGTGTGTTGACCAAGGCGGTAGAGCGCATGATCACGCGTGGCCCGCTCGGCCGGCAGCAAATGCGCAATCTGCGCGTCTTTGCCGGAGCCACACACACGCACGAGGCCCAGCAGCCCCAGGTCCTCGACGTCGCCGCCATGAACCCGAAGAACAAGAGGTAAGCCCATGTCCGTCGAGACGGAAAACGAGGGTGCCGAGGCCGCCGTGGCTGTTGCAGCCGCCACTGACGAAGCGCCGGCCGGAATGGAAGCGCTTGAGGCCCTGAAGCAGGATGTCGTGGAACAAGCCGCTCCGGCCGAGCCAAAGCTCGACCAATGGGGCCGCGCCTATGCCACCGGCAAGCGCAAGAACGCCATCGCACGTGTCTGGCTGAAGCCGGGTGCAGGCAAAGTCGTGGTCAACGGCCGTGATTGGGAGGTCTATTTCGCCCGCCCGGTTCTGCGCATGATCATCGATCAGCCGTTCGTCGCGTCGGCCCGCAAGGACCAGTTCGACGTGATGTGCACGGTTACCGGTGGCGGACTTTCCGGCCAGGCCGGTGCTGTCCGCCACGGCATCTCGAAGGCGCTCACCTACTTCGAACCGGGCCTGCGCCCAGTGCTGAAGTCAGGCGGGTTCCTGACCCGAGACAGCCGCGTCGTCGAGCGTAAGAAATACGGCAAGCGCAAGGCCCGTCGGAGCTTCCAGTTCTCCAAGCGCTAAGCTTCAAAGCGATTTACGAATACAAAAGGGCTGCCTTCGGGCGGCCCTTTTTGCTTGCGCGGAAAGTCACCGCCATCAAGGGCGCGGGATCTTACGAACAGCAGCCGGTTCGACATTCCGGCACCGGAGCACGCCGGGGTCTATCGCGTTCCAAATCTTAGCGTAAGCGGGCGCGAGTGGCCGGCTGTTCGGCGGCGCGAACCAAAGTCGATACAGCAATCGATCTTGGGCGCTACTCGCGTCGTCGTCGTACGGGTCGCGGCCGTGATAGCAGGTATGGTTGTTGAAAAACACCAGGTCACCTGGCTCCAGGCGAAATCTGAGGCAGGATTCTTCCGCGATCTCGGCGAGTAAATCTAGCGCCTCATCTTGAGCGGCGGTCATTTTTGGCGCCCCTAACCGCTGCGCTTCCTCGACATAGGTTCGCGAATACTGGCTTGAGAACTTGTCACCGACGCGTGTGAAAACAGGCAGTCTATAATAATCCTGACTGCCGCCAGGAACATCCGATTCGTAAGTCCGGTAATAGTCCTGACACAACAAGGCATGCAGATCAGGGCGACGGCGCAAGATCTCATTGTGCACATGGACCGAACTTGCGAGCTTGTTACCGCCACCAGAAGCAGCCGAACGCACGCAGAGCAACGACAACGCATCCGCACCGTCGGTGTGGAACCGCAGGGGGCCGTTGGACCGGGCTCTCGAAAACGAGGTCAAGGCGTCCAGTTCGCCAATCCGCTCCGAGTGATCCTGTTGCCTGCCGCCCGCATCATCGCGCACCGGAAATATGAGATCACCCTTCCGGTTCTGCTGCAGGGCCGGCGCAAACTGGGTTCCCAACGCCCAGCACAAGCCCCGGGCGTCATCATCGTTCAGCCCCTCGACCGGGACACCGCGCAGGAGTGAGACCCCGAAGCCGTTTTCTAACTCCTCTGCAAAGCCAGAAAGCTTTGCGGCGAGCCGGGGCGCCTTAAAACTATCTCGATCGATTTCACTGGTACTCAAGTGGCGGACCGATTGAAACGCACTCAGGATTTCCCCCCTATCCAGATCGTCGAGCTCGGCGATCCAGCGCTGATCCGCATCCAAATCAGCACTTTGCCAGCCACCCGGAAGTTCGATTGCAGGCGGAAGTTCGTCATTCGCCGATGCCAGGCTTGTGTCGCTCATGGGGTTTTCCATCCGTCAACGGTGTACTCAGTTTTGCGCTAGGGCAATTTCTTGGCACGCGATACAGCCAACGACAAGAGGCGTGACCCACGGCTCCCCTTCTCTCCTATCCGGATTCGCGCTAGGTAAGTGCAACACAGTCAAACCGAGGCCGCGATGCTCGAAGCAGCCCTGATCGCTTTCACGACCTTCTTCGCCACGATCGGCCCGCTCGACGTGGCGGCGATGTATGCCGTTCTTACGACCAGTCACTCCGCCAAGGAACGACTGCGGCTCGCCTTTCGCAGCACCATGATTGCTGGCGCCATTCTGCTGTTCTTCGCGCTTCTCGGCGGAGCTGTCCTGGAGAAGATGGGCATCACTTTGTCGGCGCTTCGCGCTGCGGGCGGAATCTTGCTGCTGTTGATCGCCATCGACTTGGTCTTCGCCCGAGATTCCGGCGGCACAACAACCACCGACGAGGAGACCGCCGAGGCCAGTACCCGCCCCGACATCTCGGTCTTCCCACTGGCCACACCGCTGATCGCCGGCCCGGGAGCGATCGGTGCGGTCATTCTGCTCGCGGCTGACACCAACTATGACCCGATCCGATTAGCGATCGTTGTCGGAGCGCTGGTGGCGGTGTTGCTGCTAACCCTGATCGGGATGTTGCTGGCGGGCCAGATCCAACGCCTGCTCGGTGTCACCGGTCTGCACGTGATCTCGCGCATCGCCGGCGTGCTGCTGGCAGCCTTGGCGGTGCAGTTCATCTTTGATGGCGTGAAACAGAGCGGGATATTTGGATAATTAGGCATGACAAACAACAACAATTTCTCTCTCGACGGCCGCTGTACCTGTGGCGAAGTCAAATACCGGATCACCGCCAAACCGATGTTCGTGCATTGCTGCCATTGCAGCTGGTGCCAGCGCGAAACCGGGAGCGCCTTCGCACTGAACGCGATGGTCGAGGCCAGTCATGTGACAGTGCTGGAGGGCGAG
Organism: Rhodospirillaceae bacterium; assembly: GCA_018699735.1. Taxonomy (GTDB): domain Bacteria; phylum Pseudomonadota; class Alphaproteobacteria; order Thalassobaculales; family Thalassobaculaceae; genus JABIRP01. The sequence continues at coordinate 10,253 of JABIRP010000194.1, forward strand.
CCGGAGTTGGTACCGATACCGACCGCGAGCGGAAATGGTCAGAAGCTTTTCCGCTGCCCAACTTGCCGGGTCACCCTTTGGAGCAATTATGCCGGCGCTGGCGACGCGATCCGGTTCATTCGCGTCGGCACGTTGGAAGATCCAAGCCAGCTGCCGCCGGACATTCACATCTTTACCTCAACGAAGCAGCCCTGGGTGGTCTTGCCGAGCGACGTGCCTTCGGTGGAGAATTACTATGACCGGACAGATTACTGGCCAGCCGAAAGCTTGGCGCGGCGCGAGGCATTGATGCCGTAAGGCACGGGTCGTCCCCGGATCAGGGTCCGCTCCAGGAAAATTCCGAACAAATGGCGTGGGTCCCTTCGACTTCGAGCACATAGGCCCCAGCATCGAAGCTAGACGTACCACGCGCCAGGACCTGAGACGGGCCGTGGACCTGGTTGTGGATGTTTTCCAGGCGCACTGGATTGATTTTATCGGCTCCTTTGATCGGTTTGACCGATGCCTCAAAAATTCCGTCTGACCACATGGCCATATGATTGCTGGCATCATCGACCTGGATCGGTGCCGTGCGAACCGGCAACCAATTTCCGATCAAGAGCCCGAGCGTGCCCCAGGATCCCCCAGCGGCCCCGCTAAAGATGGTTTCCATGGCCCGGCGTTGCTCAGCGTTTGCCGCCTCGTCGAGGATCAGGGCCGCCGTCCAATCGCCCTCCAGCATCTGCTGCGGCGTATTGACTGAGAAAAACGCGCGAACGCCAGCCAGATCGACCTCACCGTACGTCCCTTCGCCGACGACAATGGCGAAGGCGCCGATGCAGCGATCATGGTCGGCGGGCTGGTGGTAAGAGATATGGCAGCGGCAAACCAGCCGGCAATTGCAATTCTCCAGCATCCGACCCTTGGCCCACCACTTGATTTCGGCCGTCATCTCTTACCCCTCGGCACCGATCTAAGCTGTCTCCCCCGCCCCACCCGAAACCGGATCATACAGATCATGCGCCCTTTGCTCGAACGCGGCGACCATGCGCCGGACCGCTTCATTGAACAACACTGCGATGATTTTCTGCAGCATGCGCGAGCGGAACTCGAAATCGACATGGAAGTCGATGACACAGCCCTCCTCGTGTGGCTCGAAGATCCAGTGATTGTTCAAATATCGAAAGGGCCCATCCATATAGGCGACGTTGATACGCATTTCCTCAGGCTTCAACTCAACACGAGAGGAAAAGCGCTCGCGGATTAGTTTGTAACCGATGATCAGGTCAGCGGTGAGCAGGCTTGCCTCGCGCTTGCGGACGCGGGCGCCGACGCACCAGGGCAGGAATTCGGGATATCGATCAACATCCGCCACCAGATCGTAGATCTGCTGTGGCGTGAACGGGACGACGCGCTTTTCCGCGTGGGTCGGCATGGTTCCGGTCGGGGCCTCGCCTGGTTCAGGATGTCTCAGCCGCGCGCGCGGCAAGTTCGGTGATCGACACCCTGTCCTCGCTGATTCTCCCGTCTCCAGTCAAGCGCCGCTCGCGATTGGCCCTGAGCCGTTCGAAATCATCCCCCGCGTGGTGCGAAGACCGCGTCAGCGGTGAGGAAGAAACCATCAGGAAGCCCTTGCCGTAAGCGACGGTCTCATAAGCTTTGAATTCATCCGGTTCGACAAAGCGGTCGATAGCGGCATGTTTAGCGGTTGGCTGCAGGTACTGGCCGATGGTTATGAAGTCGATATCAGCCGACCGCATGTCGTCCATCACCTGGAAGACCTCGTCCTTGTCCTCGCCGATCCCGACCATCAGACCGGATTTGGTGAACATGGTTGGGTCGATCCGCTTCACCTGATCCAATAGACGCAGTGAATGGAAGTAGCGGGCACCCGGCCGGATTGTCGGGTAGAGGCGCGGTGCGGTCTCAAGATTGTGGTTGAACACATCAGGTCGCGCTTCGACGACCACTTCCAGCGCACCGTCCTTGCGCAGAAAATCCGGTGTCAGCACCTCAATCGTGGTTGCGGGCGAGGCTTGGCGAATGGCGCGAATGGTCGCCGCGAAATGCGCGGCACCACCATCGTCCAGGTCGTCGCGATCAACCGAGGTGATCACGACATGCGCCAACCCCAGGCTGGCCACTGCCTGGCCGACATTTTCAGGCTCCTGTGTATCCAGCGCGTTCGGTCGACCGGTCGCAACGTTACAGAAGGCACAGCCCCGAGTGCAGATCGCGCCCATGATCATCATGGTGGCGTGCTTTTTGGCCCAGCACTCGCCGATATTCGGGCAGGCCGCTTCCTCGCAAACCGTGTGCAAGTTCAGGCCGCGTACCAGATTGCGCGTTTCCTGATAGGCTTTGGAAACCGGTGCTTTGACCCGGATCCAGGCAGGCTTGCGCAACCGCACCGGATTGTCCGGCTTATGCGCCTTCTCGGGATGGCGGAGGGGTGCGTCGGTCATGGCTTAGAAGTGGATCGCCCGACCGAAAGCGTCAAGCACGCTCTCGTGCATCATCTCCGAGAGGGTCGGGTGCGGGAAGATAGTATGCAGCAACTCGCTCTCAGTGGTCTCCAAGGTCCGGGCAACCGTATAGCCTTGGATTAACTCGGTCACTTCGGCGCCAACCATATGCGCACCGAGGAGCTCGCCGGTGTTCTTGTCGAAGACGGTTTTGACCAAGCCCTCCGGCTCGCCAAGCGCGATCGCCTTGCCGTTGGCCATGAACGGGAAGCGGCCGACACGCACGTCATGGCCCGCTTCCTTGGCCGCCGCTTCGGTCAGCCCGACGCTGGCCACCTGCGGGCGGCAATAGGTACAGCCTGGCACGCTTCCAGGATCGAGCGGATGGACGTTTGGTTGCCCGGCGATCTTCTCAACGCAGAGAATGCCTTCGTGACCGGCCTTGTGGGCCAGCCAGGGCGGGCCGGCGATATCGCCGATGGCATACACACCGGGCTCTCCGGTGGCGCACCACTGATCGATCACCACATGGCCGCGATCGACCTTCACCTTGGTGCCTTCCAAGCCCAGGTTCTCGACGTTGCCGGTGATACCGACTGCGGAGATAACCTTTTCGACTTGAATCTGATGGGTTTTGCCGCCGTGCTCGACCGTAACCGTGGCGCCGCCGGGCCCAACCTTGACGCCGCCAACCTTGGCCGAGGTCATAATTTTCATGCCTTGTTTTTCGAAGGCTTTCTGCGCAAAGGCAGAGATCTCCGCATCTTCCACCGGCAGCACACGATCCATGACTTCAACCACCGTGACTTCGGCGCCAAGCTCGCGATAGAAACTGGCGAACTCGATGCCGATGGCGCCAGACCCAATGACCAGCAACGATTTCGGCGCTGTCTCAGGCACCAGGGCTTCCTTGTAGGTCCAGACCGTCTTGCCATCCGGCTCCATGCCCGGCAGCACCCGCGCGCGGGCACCCGTGGCCAGGATGACGTTCTTGGCGGTCAAGGCCGCAACTGACTTACCATCTTTCTCGACGGCAATCTTGCGCATGCCACCGGCGACGCCATCCAGGCGCGCGTGGCCGTCAAGCACTGTTACTTTGTTCTTCTTCAACAGATGTGCGACGCCGCCTGAAAGCTGCTTGGCGACACCGCGAGATCGTTGAACCACTTTCTTAATGTCGAACGATATGTCATTGGCAGATAGACCAAAACTGTCCGCCGACTTCATCAAATGCAAGACTTCGGCCGAGCGCAATAGCGCCTTTGTTGGGATGCAGCCCCAGTTGAGGCAGATACCGCCCAGGTGCTCGCGTTCGACCACAGCGGTCTTGATGCCCAACTGCGCCGCACGGATCGCGGCGACATAGCCCCCAGGCCCGCCGCCGACAACGATCAGATCGAATTGCGTATCAGCCATGGCACTGTCCTCAGAGCAACATCGTCAACGGGTCCTCGATCAACGTCTTGAACGCCGCGAGGAATTGCGCGCCGACGGCGCCATCAACGGCACGATGATCGACCGACAGCGTGCAGCTCATCACCGTCGCAATGGCGAGAGCACCGTCCTTGACCACCGGGCGCTGTTCACCGGCACCGACCGCCAGAATTGCGCCCTGTGGCGGGTTGATGACGGCGGCGAATTCCTTGACCCCGAACATACCAAGATTGGAGATCGAAAACGTACCGCCCTGGTACTCCTCGGGCATCAGCTTGCCGTCACGGGCTTTGGCCGCCAGCTCTTTCATCTCGGCCGCGATCTCGGCCAAGCCTTTGTTCTGGGCGCCGCGCACCACTGGTGTGATCAGGCCCCCTTCGATCGCCACGGCGACCGAGATATCGGCAGATTGGTACATCCTCGTCGCCTCGTCGGTCCAGGACGCGTTCGCTTCCGGCACCTTCTTCAATGCCAAGGCCGACGCCTTGATCACCATGTCGTTGACCGAGACCTTTGCCACAGGGGAGACGGATTCAAGCTTGCCGTTCAGTTCCTTGCGGGTTGCGAGCAAAGCATCGATCTCGCAATCCACGGTCAGATAAAAATGCGGTGCGGTCTGCTTTGATTGGGTCAAGCGCTGAGCAATAACCTTGCGCATCTGGCTGTTTGCTACCTCCACATACGCTGGCGCACCCGGCGCCTCGACGACGGGAGTTGGAGCCGGTGTGGGTACCGGTGCCGGCGCGGTAGCTGGTGCCGCAGCCGGAGCACCACCGGCGATCACGGTCTCGACATCCTTCTTAACAACCCGGCCATTCGGCCCTGATCCGGCAATACCGGAGATATCGATCCCAGCCTGTTCCGCCATCCGACGGGCCAAAGGACTGGCGATCACACGCCCGCCTGATGCGGCGGCGGGAGCCGAAGCCGGTGCGGCGGCCGCAACAGGCGCAGGTGTTGGAGCGGGCGCAGGTGCCGGAGTTGATACCGGTGCAGGTGCAGGTGCCGGTTCCGGAGTAGGCGCCGGCGTTGCAGCGCTGCTGCCAAATCCAGAATAATCGACACTCCCTGCGTCCTCGCCTTCATCCAGGATGACGGCGATGGGGGTGTTGATCGCAACGCCTTCGGTACCGGCTGCGATCAGGATCTTACCGATCACGCCTTCGTCAACCGCCTCGACCTCCATGGTCGCCTTGTCGGTTTCAATCTCCGCGACGACGTCGCCGGAGCGCACTGTGTCGCCCTCGGCCACCATCCAAGCTGCAAGCTTGCCCTCGGTCATCGTCGGCGAGAGTGCCGGCATCAAAATCGGTGTCGCCATTGGTTTACCCCCTCACCCGCGATAGCAGACGGCTTCCGCCGCCTCGATGATGTTTTCTGTCTGCGGCAGCGCCATGCGCTCCAGATTGGCCGCGTATGGCATCGGTACATCTTGACCGGCGACACGCTTCACCGGCGCATCGAGGTGATCGAAGGCATGCTCCATCATCAACGCTGCCAACTCCGAACCGATCCCGAAAGCGGGCCAGCCTTCCTCGCAGGTCACCAGGCGGTTGGTCTTAGCGACCGACGCGACAATGGTGTCGAGATCCAGCGGCCGGATTGATCTGAGATCGATCACTTCGGCCGATATACCCTTTTCGGCCAGGGCATCCGCCGCTTCCAGAGCCTTGCCAACCATGATCGAGAAGGCCGTGATGGTCACGTCGGTACCTGCACGCAAGATTTTGGCCTTGCCGAAGGGCACGACAAAATCGGGCGAGACCGGAACATCAAAAGTTTGACCGTAGAGAACCTCGTTCTCCAAGAAAATCACCGGGTTCGGATCCCGGATCGCCGCTTTCAACATCCCTTTGGCGTCGCCCGCCGACCAGGGCGAAACCACCTTCAGGCCAGGACAATGCGCATACCAACTGGCGTAGCATTGCGAGTGCTGAGCACCGACCCGTGAGGCGGCTCCGTTCGGGCCACGGAAAACGATCGGGCACCCCATCTGACCACCGGACATATAGAGCGTCTTGGAGGCCGAATTGATAATGTGGTCGATCGCCTGCATGGCGAAGTTGAAGGTCATGAATTCGACGACCGGGCGCAACTCGCCAAAGGCGGCACCAACGCCTAGTCCGGCAAATCCGTGTTCGGTGATCGGTGTGTCGATCACCCGCTTGGCGCCAAATTCCTGCAGCAAGCCCTGTGTCACTTTGTAGGCGCCCTGATATTCGGCCACCTCTTCGCCCATGATGAATACGCGGTCGTCGCCCCGCATTTCCTCCGCCATGGCATCGCGTAGAGCCTCGCGAACCGTCAACTTCTGGGTTTCAGCGTAAAACGGCGCCTCGTCAACATCAGGCGCAGGAGCAGCCTGTGGAGCGGCCGGTACAGGTGTGGCAGCAACGGCAGGAGCCGAGGCCGGAGTCGGGGCCGGAGTCGGGGCCGGAGTCGGGGCCGGCACAGGAGCCGGTTGAGCCTCGCCACCACCATTCAAAGACGACGCATCCTCGCCCTCTTCCAGCAGCACGGCGATCGGCGTGTTGACCGCAATGCCCTCGCTGCCTTCCGCCACAAGAATGCGGCCAAGCACACCCTCTTCGACCGCCTCAACTTCCATGGTCGCTTTATCGGTTTCAATCTCGGCAATCACATCGCCGGCAGCCACGCTGTCGCCCTCGGACTTCATCCATTTGGCAAGCGTGCCTTCGGTCATCGTCGGCGAAAGGGCCGGCATGAGTATCTGGATCGTCATCGCTCTACCCTCACGCCTCTACCAGGATTTCAGTGAACAGCTCCGATGGGTCCGGCTCCGGGCTCGACTGAGCGAAATCGGCGGCATCGGTCACGATATCCTTGATCTCGCGGTCAATGCCCTTGAGTTGATCCTCAGACACTCCGCCATCGACTAAAAGCTGGCGGACCATATCGATTGGATCATGCTCTTGGCGCATTTTGTTGACCTCGTCCTTGGTCCGGTATTTGGCCGGGTCGGACATCGAGTGGCCGCGATACCGGTAGGTCTTCATCTCAAGGATATAAGGGCCCTTCTCGCGGGCGTGCTTGAGAGCCCGGCCGGCCGCGTCGCGAACCGCAACCACATCCATGCCATCAACCTCTTCGCCGGAAATGCCGTAGGCCTTGCCGCGATCGGCAAGCGATGAGCCTGCCGCCGCTCGGGTTACGGCAGTGCCCATACCGTATTTATTGTTCTCGATCACATAGACCACCGGCAGGCTCCAGAGTGAGGCCATATTGAAGCTCTCATAAATCTGGCCCTGATTGGAGGCACCGTCACCGAAATAGGTCATCGCCACGCCGCCATCACCCTTGTACTTGGAAGCGAAGCCGAGGCCGGTACCGATCGGCACCTGGGCGCCGACGATACCGTGGCCGCCATAAAAGTTCTTCTCGCGGCTGAACATGTGCATCGAGCCGCCTTTGCCCTTCGAGTAGCCGCCTTCGCGTCCGGTCAATTCGGCCATGACGCCGCGCGGATCCATACCGCAAGCGAGCATATGTCCGTGGTCGCGATAACTGGTGACGAGGGAATCGTTTTCCTTAGTCATCGACTGCATGCCGACGACAACGGCTTCTTGGCCGATATAAAGATGACAAAACCCACCAATCAGCCCCATGCCGTAAAGCTGGCCGGCCTTCTCTTCGAAGCGGCGGATCAACAGCATGTCTTTGTAATAGCCGAGCAACTCGTCCGGCGAGGCTCGGTTGGTCTTGCGCGATGACCGCCCCTTCCCATTTGCAGAACCGCTGGCCGCATTTTTGGTCCTGGCCGCATTCTTAGTCCTAGCCATGCTTTTAGTCCTAGTCGTGCTGTTGGATTTGGTTTGCGCCATAGTGCCCTCCTCGACCGAGTTGGGCAGGTACCCACCCTCGAACCCTTGGGGTACAGAATTAGGGCAAAACGCTTTGGGTTTCAATATTGTGTAAAATACTGATATATATGAATTATTTGAGAATTAACTTGATATAAGTTAATTCATTAAACTGATTGCGGATAAGATTGATACCTATTGGGTCAGGCTGGCCGAACGAATATTACCCGCACCGACCCAGGTCCCCCGAATGACCAATTCGTCAGCCCGGCTCAGATCAAGCAATACCCGAGCCCGCTCATCGAGCATGTCGGGATCAAGACTCTCAGACCGCAACAAGGCGACGCGACGGTTCATGCGATCGTGTTCAGCTCGCACCTGGGCAAGCCTGGTCTCGACCTGCTCTATACGCAAATCATACTTCCGCCAAGCCAGGATCCCGCGATCACCTTCGATCGAATGGTAGGCAAAATAGCCGACAAGCAGCGCGCCCAGGACGGATCCCAGCACGTTGCGCAACCGGCGCTTTATGTCTCTTCCAAACGTCACTCACGTGTCTCCCAGACTACGAGCGGGATTGAATCACCGTGAATTCAACCGGTCAACGTGAACGAAACGAGAATCCAAGTCCAAATTTGATCAATAATCTCAAAGTGTTGCAGAAAGGACTCATAATTTTTGACCTTAAGGCTTGGCGCCTTGCTTAACGACCGAGAGCATCCCGCCCCAAGTATCGCGCGTTCGGGCCCAGTTCCTGTTCGATCCGGATGAGTTGGTTGTACTTGGCCATGCGGTCGGAACGCGACAACGAACCGGTCTTGATCTGACCGGCGTTGGTCGCCACTGCGAGATCAGCGATGGTCGCGTCTTCGGTCTCGCCGGAGCGGTGTGAGATGACCGTGGTATAGCCCGCACGATGCGCCATTTGAATGGTCTCAAGGGTCTCACTCAGCGTCCCGATCTGGTTCACTTTCACCAAAATCGAGTTGGCCGCCGCCTTGGCGATCCCGTCAGCCAAGCGCTTGGGGTTGGTCACAAACAAGTCGTCGCCGACGATTTGGACTTTGCCTCCGATGCGTTTCGTCAACTCGACGAACCCATCCCAATCGTCTTCCGACAGTGCATCCTCAATCGAGACAATCGGGTAGCGCGCGCAGAGATCCTCATAAAGATCGATCATACCGCCGGCATCCAACGTCTTGCCCTGGCCTTTCAGCTCATACTTGCCGTCGGCGAAAAATTCGGTCGACGCCGGGTCGAGCGCGATGCACACATCCTCATTCGGACGGTAACCCGCAGCCTCAATGGCTTGCATGACGAAGCCGAGCGCTTCGTCCTCGCTGGCCAGGTTCGGCGCGAAACCGCCCTCATCCCCGACATTGGTGTTGTGCCCGGCCTCCGACAGGCTCTTCTTCAGCGCCTGAAACACTTCCGAGCCGACCCGAACTGCATCCGCCAGTGTCTCGGCCGAAACCGGCATGATCATGAACTCTTGAAAATCGATCGGATTATCGGCATGCGCGCCACCGTTGATGATGTTCATCATCGGTGTCGGCAGCACATGCGCATAGGCCCCACCGATGTAACGGTAGAGTGGCACCTCCAGGTCGGCCGCCGCCGCCTTGGCCACAGCCATGCTGACACCGAGCAGTGCGTTAGCGCCAAGCCGGCCCTTGTTCTCGGTGCCATCGAGATCGATCATCGCCTGATCGATGGCCATCTGCTCGGAAGCCTCTCGCCCGGAGAGCGCGTCGAAGATCTCGCCATTGACCGCATCGACCGCTTTCAGCACGCCCTTGCCGCCGTAGCGCGCCGCGTCACCGTCGCGCAGTTCGACAGCCTCGTAGGCACCGGTAGAAGCGCCAGACGGAACAGCAGCTCGGCCAACTGTCCCGGTTTCAAGCGCCACATCGACCTCAACCGTTGGGTTGCCGCGGCTGTCTAGGATTTCTCGGGCAAGAATGTCGATAATGGCGCTCATGGGCTCACGCTCCGCTACGAGGTCAAACGAATGGCGCTACGGATACAAGCCGGGGCGGCCAGGTGCAACGATGAAGACAGCTTTGCGACGGGATCACGAACCCGATATCGTGACGCCAGAACAACGGAGAGTGAACATGAAAGTCTTTTCGCCTGAAGATGTGCCTGAGCAAATGGGATCGAGTTACCCGGCTCAGTTCAAACCCATCGCCGAGCAGCGGCGCAAGCGGAAGGTCGGTGATTTCGGTGGCCTGAACAATTTCGGCGTCAATCTGGTTACGCTCCCCCCTGGCGCCGGCTCGGCACTGCGTCATTGGCATAGCCTTCAGGACGAATTGGTCACCATCATCTCAGGCGAACTCGTCCTAATTACCGACGCGGGTGAGCAAATCATGACCCCCGGCATGTTCGCCGCTTTTCCTGCCGGTAACCCTGATGGTCACCAACTTGTAAACAAGTCAGACAATGACGCGGTCTATATCGAGGTCGGCGACCGCACCGAAGGCGACGAAGTCGATTACCCAGACGACGATTTGCTACGGCGCATGCATGAGGGCGAAGGACGGTTCGTGAATAAGCAAGGGGAGCCGTATTGAGGTCGATGTACGCCCGGGGCGCTGGAGTGGTCTAGCCGCCGACAGGTCGTTCTTTCGCCAGCCTATCAAACGCCATCAGCGTCTCCAGCACCTCTGGTAGCTCCGACATCGGGATCATGTTGGGGCCGTCCGACGGTGCGCTGTCCGGATCCGGGTGTGTCTCCATAAACAAGGCCGCGACACCAATCGAGAGTGCCGCCCGGGCCAACACAGGCACAAACTCGCGCTGACCGCCCGAGGTACCGCCCTGCCCGCCCGGTTGCTGTACTGAGTGCGTCGCATCGAACACAACCGGATGGCCGGTTTCTTTCAAGATCGGCAGAGAACGCATATCGGAGACCAACGTGTTGTAGCCAAAACTGGTGCCGCGCTCGGTCAGCATGATGCCGGCGGCGCCCGATTGCTCGAGCTTAGCTGCCACGTTTTCCATGTCCCAGGGCGCCAGGAACTGCCCTTTCTTGACGTTCACGACCCGGTTGGTCGCTGCCGCCGCAACCAATAAATCCGTCTGGCGGCAGAGGAACGCCGGGATCTGCAACACGTCGACCGCTTCGGCTACTGGCGCGCATTGCTCGGCGGTATGCACATCGGTCAACACTGCACAGCCATAGGTCTCGCGAACCTCCGCTAAGATCGACAGGCCCTCGGACATGCCGATGCCGCGTTCGCTGGCCAGGCTGGTCCGGTTCGCCTTGTCGAAGGAGGACTTGTAGATCAGTGGCAACCCGAGCTTCAGGCAAAGCTTGGTCAAGATATCGCCGGTTTCCATCGCATGCGCCCGACTCTCAATGGCGCAGGGCCCGGCGATCAACGTAAACGGCCGGTTGTTGGCGATCTCCAGGTGATCGACTTGGATGAGTTTTGGTGCGGTCATGACGGTTTCCTCAACAAACTGCCGTCATCCCCGCGCAGGCGGGGATCAAGTTCTTTGCTCTGACGCCTGCTTGGATTCCCGCCTTCGCGGGAATGACGAAAATGGGGCCGAATGCCACCATCACCGTCTCCTAAACCAGTCGCGACTGTTCGACCGCCGCGCCGATGAAGCTGGTGAACAACGGGTGCGGGTCGAACGGTTTGGACTTCAGTTCCGGGTGGAACTGTACGCCAACGAACCATGGATGCGTTGGCAGTTCAACGATCTCGGGCAGTTCACCGTTCGGCGACATGCCGGAGAACCGCAAGCCAGACTGCTCCAAGCGATCCATGTAGTTGATATTGACCTCATAGCGGTGGCGATGGCGCTCGCTGATGTCGTCAGCGCCATAGATCTCGCGCACTTGGGTCTCTGGTGCCAGCGTGCAATCGTAAGCACCGAGACGCATGGTGCCGCCCAGGTCATCGTCAGCGTCGCGGGTTTCCTTGACGTTGCCGCGCACCCATTCGGTCAACAACCCGACTACCGGCTCATCACAAGGGCCGAACTCGGTCGAGCCCGCGCCCTTGATACCGGCCAGATTGCGCGCCGACTCGATCACCGCCATCTGCATACCGAAGCAGATGCCGAAATATGGAACGTTGTGCTCGCGCGCGAAGGTAACAGCAGAAATCTTGCCCTCGGCCCCGCGCTCGCCAAAGCCACCCGGAACCAAGATGCCGTGCACGTCTTCGAGATAGCTCACCGCGTCCTCGCGCTCGAAGATCTCGCTGTCGATCCAGTCAAGCTCAACCTTCACATTGTTGGAGATACCGCCATGGGCCAGGGCCTCGGCCAGGGATTTGTAGCTATCGAGCAGGCTGGTGTATTTGCCGACCACGGCGATGCGCACGGTGCCCTCTGGTTGGTGGACAATGCGGGATATTTCCTCCCAGCGCGCCAAGTTCGGCTTCTCTTCCATGTCCGGCAGGTTGAAGTGCCGGCAGACTTCGCCATCGAAACCCTGGGCCGAATAGCTGAGCGGCACATCATAAATCGAAGCCACATCCAAGGCCTGGATCACGGCCTCGGGCCGGATGTTGCAGAACAATCCGATTTTGCGTCTCTGATCGACCGGAATCTCGCGCTCGGCCCGACACAACAGAATATCGGGCTGAATTCCAACGCTTTGTAGTTCCTTGACCGAGTGCTGGGTTGGCTTGGTTTTCTGCTCTCCAGCCGCTGCGATATAAGGCACCAACGTGACATGAATGAAGAGCGCCCGTTCTCGTCCAAGCTCATTGCCGAGCTGGCGGATCGCTTCCAGGAACGGCAGGCTCTCAATATCGCCGACGGTGCCGCCGATCTCACAGAGCACGAAATCTTCATCGGTCAGATCAGAGCGCACGAAAGTCTTGATCGCGTCCGTAACGTGCGGGACGACCTGAATGGTGGCGCCTAGATAGTCGCCACGACGCTCTCGCGTTAGCACATCCATATAAATCTGGCCGGTGGTCACATTGTCGGATTTTCGCGCCGGAACGCCGGAAAACCGCTCGTAATGTCCCAGATCGAGATCGGTTTCCGCCCCGTCGTCGGTGACATAAACCTCACCATGCTGGTACGGGCTCATGGTGCCCGGATCAACGTTTAGATACGGATCGAGTTTGCGTAGCCGCACCTTGTAGCCGCGCGCCTGAAGCAGCGCCGCGAGCGATGCTGATGCGAGACCTTTGCCTAAGGATGAGACCACGCCGCCGGTGATGAAAATAAAGCGAGACATGGACCTGCGTTATAGTCGAATTGACGGAAGGGGGAATACGAAAAAAACAAAGACCCTTTGCCGCACCTCAAGTTGGGTGCGTTCCATGTGCTCGAACCGTAGGGTTTTACTGGGATACGGGCGCTTGCGGACCGGTCGGTTTGGCCGGCTCGGATTGAGACGGAACATCATCGGCGATCGATCTTGGCGCGCCAGTGTCGGCGAGAATCGCAAGCAGGATGCTGGTGCCCATGAACGCTGCGGCTAGAACCGCTGTGGTCCGGGTGAGAAGATTGGCAGCACCACGTGCCGACATAAGGCCACCACCGCCGCCGCCGCCACCGCCACCAATGCCAAGTCCGCCGCCTTCGCTACGTTGAAGCAACACGGTTATCACCAACGCGGTGGCGACCATGAGGTGGATGGCAAGCAGGACTTCGGTCATGTCTCTTTTCCCGGCGAAAAACTGGTCGGCAATTTGGGCGAGACGATAAGACCGCTCGCGACGGCGGGTTTTACCCTCGCACGGGGTATTTGGCCAGCGGAAACTCAGGTTTCAAGGGGTTTGACGTCAACCGCCCCTCACCCACTCCCTCAACCTGCCGCCCGGTGGATTGCGATGAAATCCTCAGCCTTGAGGCTGGCTCCGCCGACCAGCGCGCCATTCACGTTGGCAATCGCCAGAATTTCATCCGCGTTGGACGGCTTGACAGAACCGCCATAGAGCAAGCGAACGGCGTCACTGTCGGTCATCAAATCACCGAGCCGCGCCCGCATGGCAGCGTGCATTTCGGCAATATCATCGAGGGTCGGTGTCCGCCCGGTACCGATCGCCCAGACCGGCTCGTAGGCAATCACCGTATTCGCCGCCGTCGATGCCTCCGGGAGCGAGCCCGCGATCTGGGACGTCACCACGTCCACCGCCCGGCCGGCATCGCGCTCGGCCTCGGTTTCGCCGACGCACACAATCGCGATCAAGCCTGCCCGGTGCGCCGCCTCGGCTTTGGCGCGGACCAACCCGTCGCTTTCATCGTGATCTGCGCGACGCTCGGAGTGACCGACGGTCACAAAGCCGCAACCGGCATCCCGAAGCATTTCGGCCGAAACATCGCCGGTATGGGCACCTGCTGACTCAGCATGGCAATCCTGCCCGCCAAGCCCAAGCGGAGTACCCGCAAGCTTGGCGGCAACCGTGTCGAGCAAGGGCGTCGGCGGGCACACCACCATCTCGGCGCCCGATGTTGCCGACCGCATGTGGTCCGCTAGCGCAACCGCAAGCAGGCCCGCCTCACCCCGCAGCAGGTTCATTTTCCAGTTTCCAGCGATCAGGGTGCGCGGGCTCATGAGACGACTCCATCTGGGTTTTCACTACGTTCGTCATCCTGCGGAGCACGGCCGAGAGCCGGGCATCAAAGAGCACACAATGGCAGCAATCTGCGTCCTTCGAGGCTTGCTTGTGCGGGCGCCTCAGGATGACGAAGAACCGTGAGACAGTTTCCAATAATTAACCCCGCCTTAGCACGCCCCCAACCTCGGCACCACAATATCCCGTGAGTCCGTACGTTTCCGCCATTTGCGAGTTGCGGGCAGATATACCCCGCCTCTATGATGCCGGCCCGGTGGACCGGGTGCCCAGGTGGCCTCGGATCCTTGATGCAACGGTCAGGCACCTTGGTCTCATGCTCCAGTTTATTCGCTCCCGCGTTACCTCGATCTTTGTGAAGATCCTCTTCGGCCTTTTGATCGCCAGTTTCGCAATCTGGGGCATCGGCGACATCTTCCTTGGCAACCGCGGCGGCCAAGCGGCCATCAAAGTCGGCGATATTGCCTATAATTCGGCAGAAGTGCTCGACCAGTTCGAGCGCGTACGCCGCCGCCTTGGTCTGCAGATCACCGCTCAACAGGCAGCCGAACTCGGCCTGCTCGACAACGTCATCAAGGAATTGGTCAACGAGGGCCTGTTTGCCGCCGAGGGACAATCGCTTGGTCTGGCGGTTGGCGACGCGGTCATCAAGGGACGCATTGCCTCCAACCAGGCGTTTCAGGGCCCGGGCGGCGCCTTTGACCCGGCAACCTTCCGCCAGGTGCTGTTTAACGCCGGTTTGAGTGAAGCCGCTTTCGTCGATGTGTTGCGCAAGGATGTAGCCCGGTCGCAAATCGTCGAAGCGGTCTCGACCGGCTCCGCACCGGCGAAGCCAC
>JABIRP010000195.1 GCA_018699735.1 Rhodospirillaceae bacterium
GTCGACCAAGATCGTCGACCGCGAGACCGGCGAGATCCATCGCGGCCGGGTACCGGCATACTCGGTCGTCGTGCCAGGTTCGTTGCCAGGCAAGGCGTTGCCGGATGGCTCTCCCGGACCGGGGCTCTATTGTGCGGTGATCCTGAAGCGGGTCGATGAGGGCACGCGTTCGAAGACCTCGATCAACGACCTGCTGCGAGACTGATATGGGTAACGCCCCGGATAGCGTTACGCTCGCCCGCGATCTTATCCGCTGTGCAAGCGTAACGCCGGCCGACGCGGGCGCGCTCAACCTGCTCACCAAGGCGCTGGAGGCGGTCGGCTTTCGGTGCCAGCTTCTGACCTTCAGCGAAGACGGCACGCCGGACGTCGATAATCTCTACGCTCGCTGGGGCGAAGGGGGGCCGAACTTCTGCTTCGCCGGGCACACCGACGTGGTGCCGACCGGCGATGTCAAAGGCTGGTCGGTTGATCCGTTTGCAGCGGAAATCCGCGATGGCAACTTGTACGGGCGCGGCGCCTCCGACATGAAATCAGCGATCGCCGCTTTCGCCTCTGCTGCGGGCGCCTTCATTGAAGAGCGACAAGGCGAATTCCAAGGCTCCATCAGCCTGCTGATCACCGGAGACGAGGAAGGCCCCTCGATCAACGGCACCGCCAAAGTGCTGGAGTGGATGGTAGAGAACGGGGAGACCATCGACGCCTGTGTCGTCGGCGAGCCGACCTGCCCGCAAGAGCTCGGTGATATGATCAAGATTGGCCGTCGCGGCAGTTTTTCCGGCTGGTTGACCGTCAAAGGCACGCAAGGCCACACCGCCTATCCGCATCTGGCCGACAACCCGATCAACCGCATGATGCGCATGCTGGAGCCCCTGGTCGCCGGAGAAATGGACACGGGGACAGAGCACTTCCAGCCCTCGACTATCGCATTGTCGTCGGTCGATGTCGGCAACCCGGCGAACAACGTTATCCCTGGCGAGGCCCGTGCCGCCTTTAATATTCGGTTCAACGACCTACATACCGCAGAGAGCATTGAGGCTTGGTTGCGGGAAAGGTTCGACGCTGTGGGTGGAGATTACGAGCTCAGGTTTGCCTGTTCCTCGAACGCTTTCGTGACCCCGCCGGGTGAGCTTTCCGAAGCGGTCGCCGGCGCCATCGACGCCGTGCTCGGACGACGGCCCGAATTCAGCACCACCGGCGGCACCTCGGACGCGCGCTTCATCCGCAAATACTGTCCGGTGGTCGAGTTTGGCATCGTTGGCCAAACCATGCACAAGGTCGACGAGCATGTCTCGGTCGGCGATATCGAGTCTCTCACTTCGATTTACCGCGAGGTCCTTGAGCGGTTCTTCGCGACCAGAGCGGCATAACCCATGGCCGGTCTGGCGGAGATCCTGTCGGCGCTCGTCGGTGTCCTGAGGATCCTGCGCGGCGATCCGGCGGCCTTGTCATATTTCGATATCAGCCTTGACGGTTTTTGGCGCTCCTACACTGCTGCTCTTATAGCCTTGCCGGCACATCTCTTGGCTCTTGCACTGGAGGTCGGAAGCGAACCCAATGCGCCGCCGCTTGCGTTCTTCGACTACATTTCGCATTCCATGATCTATGGCGTGGCCTGGCTTGCCTATCCCGTCGCGATACATTTCATCTGCACGCTGCTTGAGCGCGAGAAGCGGTTCCTCGACTATATCATTCCCTATAACTGGTCGATGATCCCGGTGGCCTATCTCGTGACCTTGACGTCGCTCATCGGGGCGGACGGATCAGGTGCCGCGTACATCACGATAACCGCCTCAGCAGCCATGTTCTGGGCGTTCTGGCGCCTGGCGGAACGTCTGCTCGACATCGGCCGTTTCCAGGCCATCGGCATCGTCGCCTTCGACGTCGTTTTCAGCGCCATACTGCTCACCGCTCTCGCTGAGTTTGCGGGGGTCTAGGGGCGGCGTTTAGGGGCTCGTTTCCGGATACCCGACCGAGACCAGATACAGCCCTTCAGCCGGTGCGGTTGGGCCGGCAGCGGATCGGTCATGGGCTTCGAGGGCGGTAACGAGATCCTCTGGCGACCATTTACCCTCACCGACCAGTGCCAGGGAGCCGACGAAATTGCGCACTTGGTGATGCAGGAACGACCGAGCCTCAGCCCGCACATGCACCTCATCGCCGGCGCGCGAGACATCCAAGCGATCCAATGTCTTGACCGGGCTATCCGCCTGGCAGTGGCTAGACCGGAAGCTCGTAAAATCATGATTTCCGAGCAGGCCTTGAGCGGCCGCATGCATCTTCTCGGCATCGATATCGCGCGGGATGAACCAGACCCGTCCGCGATCCAGCGCCGGCGGTGAAGCCCGGTTCAGGATGCGGTATAGGTATGAGCGCCGCCGCGCCGAAAAGCGGGCGTGGAACTCCAGGTCGGTGATCACGATACAATCCAATATTGATATCGGCGCCCGCTTCAAATGGAAGTTAAGCCCCATGCGCACTTTGTCCGCATTCAGTCGATCATTGTCGATATCGACATGGGCAACCTGGCCGAGTGCATGTACGCCGGCATCCGTACGCCCAGAGCCAGCCACCTCGGTCCGCTCGCCGGAAAGCGCAAATACCGCATCTTCCACGGCTTCCTGGATCGACGGCCCATTCGCCTGGCGTTGCCAGCCAACATAATCGGAACCGTCATATTCAATCGTGAGCTTGTAACGAGGCATGTTGTCTCCTACCCAAACCGCGTGCCTGGGTCGATCGGGTAACCGCGCAGGAGGTCTCCGGCCGCCATCACCCCCTTGCCTTCGCGCTGCAATCGGGTGAGACGGAGCGCGTCCTCGCCGCAGCTCACGGTCAACTCAGGATCAAGTACCGTCCCAGGATCATTGGTCAACGGCCCCAGCGCCAGGACCTCTGACGCCAACACCTTGATGCGCTTACCGTCATGCTCAAACCAGGCACCGGGCCATGGGGCCAGCGCTCGGATCTTGCGCTCGATCTCAACTGCCGGGCGGGTGAAATCTATGCGCCCTTCCTCTCGGGTTAGCTTGGCGGCGTAGGTGACGCCCTCGGCCGGCTGCGCTTGCGGTTCAATAGAACCGTCCGCGAGCCCCGCCAGGGCCGGTGCGATCAGCTTCGCTCCGAGTGCGGCGAGTTCGTCATGCAAGCTCTCACCGGTGGTTTCAGACGTGATCGCGACCGGCTGGGCCAAGAGCATAGCGCCAGTATCAAGGCCTTCGTCCATCGCCATGATGGTAACCCCGGTCTCGGTATCGCCGGCCAGAATTGCGCGCTGGATTGGCGCCGCGCCGCGCCATCGTGGCAGCAGCGAAGCGTGCACATTCACACAGCCGAGGCGAGGCGCGTCCAACAACGCCTTCGGCAAGAGCAACCCATAGGCCACCACCACGGCGACATCGAGCCCAAGCGCCGAGAATGCCGCTTGATCCTCGGTGCTCTTGAAGGAGACCGGGTAGCGCACCTCGATACCAGCGTCTTCGGCAAATGCTTGAACCGGCGATGGACGCTGCTTCTTGCCGCGTCCGGCCGGCCTCGGAGGTTGGGTGTAGACGGCAGCGATCTCATGCCCGGCGGTAATAAGCGCCCGCAGCACTGGGACAGCGAAGTCCGGTGTGCCCATGAAAGCCAAGCGCAAGGGCGCAATATTGGGTTCTGATGTCATGCCGCGCAAACTAGCGCACTGGAAACCAGAGACGCCAGCGTTGTGCTCATGATCGTTCCCGGAATACCCTCTCGCCAGAGATCGAAACCCCAGAGACCAAATTCCAGAGACCGACCCCGGAGACCGACATGGCCAAGCGCAAGGGCGCCGAACTTATCACCGAGCATCTAATCAAAGAAAAAATTCCCTACATCTTCGGCATCTGCGGCCACGGCACGGTCGGGATTTTGGATGCACTCTACGACGTGCAGGACGAGATCACCCTTGTCTCGCCGCGCCACGAGCAGGTCGCGGCCCACATGGCGGATGCATATTTCCGGGTCAAACACGAGCCGGTCGCCACGCTCACGTCCTGTGGTCCCGGCTCGGCCAATCTGGTGATGGCAACGGCGGTGGCCCAGACCGACAGTTCGGCCTTCCTGGCGATTACGGCCAACGTGCCAACCTCACAGTTCAATCGCGGCCCCTTCCAAGAGATTAACCGGCATTTCCAGGCCGACTTTCCCAATATTATTCGTCCTGTCGTCAAGCACTGCTATCAGCCCTCCCGCGTCGAAATGCTGCCGCTCGCCCTACGCCAGGCGACAACGACGATGCTAAGCGGGCGGCCGGGGCCGGTGAACCTCGACGTCCCCTTCAACGTATTCCAGGAAGAGGCAGAGGTTGAATTGGAAGCACCCTCCGGCGGTTTCTTGTCACGCCGCAGCGGTGCTGCACCCGACGACATAACCGAGGCAGCCGACATGCTGCTCGCGGCTGAACGGCCGGCGCTGTTCATCGGCCACGGCGTGACCTTGTCCGAGGCCAGCTCGGAGTTGACCGAACTTGCCCGGTCTCTCTCAATCCCGGTGATCAGCTCTCCGAATGGAATGGGCTGCCTGGATATGACCGACCCACTGTCCCTCGGGTTCATCGGCCGCAACGGGGCCTATCAAGCGAACCAGGTCGGACGACACGCTGACCTCGTGCTCGCCGTCGGTGCGCGGTTCGATGACCGTTCGGCCTCGTCCTGGAAGCCCGGGTATTCCTGGAATTTTCCAACAACCAAA
>JABIRP010000196.1 GCA_018699735.1 Rhodospirillaceae bacterium
CCGCGCAGGAAAGCAAGCAACCCCGAGCCCAAGATAACAAGAATAACGATCAGGTCGGTGATATTGACCGGGAGATCCTGCATAAATGCGTCTTTCGCTCGTCTGTTAATCGATCTTTGGGCGGGGAGGGGCCTTTATTCCTAACCCGTGCCGGCCCTTCGGCCGATGGTCGTAGCCTCCCCGAACAGATCCGTCAATTCATGCAACCGCTCGAACTCGGTTGCCTGCAGAACAGTGTCACCACCTTTTGCCGCGCGACCACGGTGCTTTGGCATCAGAACACGTGAGAAACCCAGCTTGGCGGCTTCTTTCAATCGCGCGTCCATCTGGCTGACGGCACGCACTTCGCCAGACAATCCGATTTCTCCGAACACCACGGATCCTTCGGGTACCGGTTCGCCGGTTTGCGCTGAAACCAGAGCGGCGGCGACCGCGAGATCAGCCCCCGGCTCTGATATCCGGAGACCACCAGCGACGTTCAGATACACATCCGCGCCCCCCAGTGACAGGCCGCAACGCGCTTCCAGAACAGCGATCACCATGGCTAACCGATTTCCGTCCCAACCGATTACCGAGCGCCTGGGGGTGCCGTAGGGTGAGGGCGCGACCAGTGCCTGGATCTCAACTAGGATCGGACGCGTTCCCTCGATCCCGGCAAACACTGCGGCCCCGGAGATTGCTTCACGATGATCGGAGAGAAATAACGCCGAGGGATTTTCGACCTGCATCAGGCCGGCCTCGGTCATCTCGAAGACACCGATCTCGTCGGTTGCACCGAACCTGTTTTTGACACCGCGCAGAATGCGGAATTGATGGCCGCGATCACCTTCGAAATAGAGCACGGTGTCGACCATATGCTCGAGCACACGGGGGCCGGCGATGGCGCCCTCTTTGGTGACATGACCGACGAGGAGTACTGCAATTCCGCGTCGTTTGGCGAGCCGGATTAGTTCTTGTGCCGAGGCGCGAACCTGACTGACGGTACCCGGCGCACTGTCCAAGGAGTCAATGTACATAGTCTGGATGGAATCGATCACAACCACATCAGGGCCATCGGCGTGATCGAGCGTCGCCAGAATATCCCTGACGTTCGTTGCCGTGGCCAGATCGACCGGTGCGTCTCGGACCCCAAGTCGTTCGGCCCGGAGCCGGACCTGGTCGAGCGCCTCTTCGCCAGAGATATAAGCGCATCTGCAAGAACGCGAGAGCCCCGCCATCACCTGCAGTAGCACCGTCGATTTGCCAATCCCAGGATCGCCGCCGATCAATACCGCAGAGCCCGGAACCAAACCTCCGCCGAGCACCCGATCAAATTCGGCGATGCCGGTAACCCGTCTGGGCGCCGGATCAGCGGAACCGGTCAGTCCGACGAATTCAATTCGCCGGCCCTTGCCAGGCTTTAAGCCAGCCGGGACTGCCGCCTCAACCTGTTCCTCGGTAATCGAATTCCACTCATTGCACGCATCGCATTTCCCGGACCAGCGTGGATGAACCGCGCCGCAGGATTGGCAGACGAAACGACGTGCAGGTTTTTTCGCCATTCGAACTAGCTCCTGCGCACTGCCATTTTGATCGGGCCATCGGCCCGACCGTGGATGAACTGGTCGACGTGGTCGTTGCCTGACGTGTCAATCCCGTCGGTTTCACCAGCCCAGATAATACGCCCTTCGTACAGCATGGCGACACGGTCGGATATCTTTCGGGTGCTGGCCATGTCGTGGGTGATCGACAACGTCGTGGCGCCAAGTTCGCGCACGCACTTCACGATCAGGTCGTTGATCACATCGGCCATAATCGGGTCCAAGCCAGTGGTCGGCTCATCGAAGAAGATGATTTCGGGCTCGGTTGCGATTGCTCGGGCAAGGGATACGCGCTTTTGCATGCCGCCGGAAAGCTCGGCTGGGAGCAGGGCAGCGACGTCTTCGCCAAGCCCGACCTGAGCCAGTTTTGCGAAGGCTATTTCACGGGCCTGGTCGCGTTCCATGCCCTCTGCCTGAATGAGGCCGAAGGCGACGTTCTCCCAAACCTTGAGCGAATCGAAAAGCGCGCCACCCTGGAACAGCATGCCGAACTTATGCATCAGCTGCTCGCGCTCAGCTCGCGGCATGGCGACAACTTCGGTTCCGTCAATCTCGATCGACCCTTGGTCGGGTTCCATTAAACCGAGGATACATTTCAGCAATACCGATTTTCCCGTGCCTGATCCGCCGATCACGACGACCGACTCCGATACCGCCACATCCAGATCAAGGCCGCGCAGCACATGGTTTTCGCCGAAGGACTTGTGGAGATCACGGATCCGGATTTTCGGGCTTTCGTCTGCCATCACTGCATCCTACCTGGCAAAGAACATTTCGGTGATAGCGTAGTTCGAGACCAGAATCAGGATCGAAGCCGAGACCACCGCATTGGTCGTCGCGAGCCCGACACCCTGGGCGCCACCACCCGAGTTGTAGCCGTGGTAGCATCCCATTAACGAGATCAGAAACCCGAAGACCGCAGCTTTGACCAGGCCTGAGATCACATCAATTGCCTCAAGGAATTCCCAGGTATTGCTCAGATAGTTGCCGGCGTTGAAGCCCAATTTGTTGACGCCCACAAGATATCCGCCGAACACGCCGACGATATCACCGACGAGGACCAGGATTGGCAAACTGATCAGCCCGGCCAAGATGCGGGGCACGACGAGATATTTAAATGGATTGGTCGATAGTGTGGTCAGCGCGTCAATCTGTTCCGTCACCCGCATGGTGCCGATCTCGGCCGCCATGGACGCTCCAATACGACCGGCGACCATCAATCCGGCGAGCACCGGGCCGAGTTCCCTGGTCATCGACAGCACGACGACAGTTGCGACCGCTCCCTCGGCCGAGAAACGCGCGAACCCGGTGTAGCTTTGCAGAGCGAGCACCATGCCTGAAAACAGCGTGGTTAGCCCAACGACGGGCAAAGAATAATATCCGATTTCGATCAACTGGCGGCCAATCAGGCGAGGGTAGATCGGCGGGCGAACGCAATGCGAGACAGCCGAGACCGTGAACAAGCCGATGCGTCCCGTCGCCGCCAGAAACGCGAGGAAAGCGCGGCCGATCGCGGCCAGTGGGTTCATGATGCTAGTGGGTTCATGATGGTTGGGTCTCCTGAACCCAGATATCTCCTTCGTCTTCTTCTTTCTCCTCCATCTGCTCCAAGGTCATTTGCCCGACCTCGGCGCTGTCGTTTGCGGGCGCGCCGATCCATGCCCTGCGATAACGTTGGCCGAGGCTGGTCAACACTTCGTTAGCAATCGTTCCCGCCATCTCGGCGACCATATCGACGGTCATGTGCTCGCCTATAAGCTCAACCAGATCCCCCTGATTAAGTTCGTTTTCAGGTACCTCGCTAACGTCGACCGTGATCGCATCCATGGAAACCCGGCCGACGATGGGCAGGCGACGATTATTGTGAACCACATGCCCCTTGTCGCTCAAAGTCCGCATATATCCATCCGCGTAGCCGCATCCGACAGTCGCAATCCGCATTTTCCGCTTGGTGGCAAAACTGGCGCCGTACCCGATCGTTTGCCCCGACGGCACGGTGCGGACCTGCAATACGCGACCAACAAGCCGGACCACGGGGCGCATCGGGTTCTTCATGCTCGATAGCGGGTTGCCGCCGTAAAGCGCGATGCCGGGCCGGGCGATATCAAAATGATAGTCTCGGCCTAGAAAAATTCCTGCGGAATTGGCCAAGCTGACGGGCATCTCGGGAAGTTTGTCCAAACGTTGTTTGAATAGGGACAATTGCCTCGCGCTCATCTCATGCCCGGGGATATCGGCACATGCCAGATGTGACATGACACAGACCCATTGCGGGCCATACATACGACGGTGTGTTTTTTGGAGGGTCGCGGTTTCTTTTTCATCCAACCCCATCCGGTTCATTCCGGTATCCAGATGCAATATCGCGCGAACCTCGATACCGTCCCGCCGACTCCATTCGACAACGCGGTCCAACTGGCCGAGGTCATTGATAACCGGCACCAAGTTAAATTGTGCGAAAATCGGCGCCGTGTTTGGCAGCAAACCGGATAACACGGCGATGTCGATATTGGGCAGGGTATTTCGCAGCAATATGGCCTCGTCCAGGGTCGCGACAAAAAACATATCGCATCCGGCGCCGGCGAGGGCCGGGGCAACGTTCTGAACACCTGTCCCGTAAGCGTCCGCTTTCACAACCGCGGCGCACTGAATGTCCTCATCAAGGCTCGGATCAGCACGGCGGTACTCGAATTCCGCATTCAGAAGTTTGTAGTTGTGGACGATCGCACCGAGGTCAATTGTCAAAAGCGACGATGCGTCGGTCAGCCGTTTTATCGAGTTCAAGAGAGCCACTCAGGGTCGGTTTCTGGAACGGCGACTATATCTCTGTCGGGGCCGTAATTTCTAGTGGTGATCCGGCAAATGATCTTCGCCGACAAAGTCGGAGAAACGGGTCGTTCTGCCCTCGAAGTGCAGAGTGGCGGTTCCGGTCGGTCCATGGCGTTGCTTACCGATGATTACCTCGGCCTTGCCGTAGGTTTTCTCGCAAAGCTCCCGCCATTTATCGTGTCGATCGTGGAATTTCTCTTCGCTCTCATCAACCCGCTGAACCGGTTCGGCTTTCTCCAAATAATATTGTTCGCGGAAAACGAACATGACCACGTCGGCATCCTGCTCGATGGACCCTGACTCTCGCAAATCGGCCAGCACCGGGCGCTTGTCCTCACGTTGTTCGACCGCGCGACTGAGC
>JABIRP010000197.1 GCA_018699735.1 Rhodospirillaceae bacterium
CCAGTCAGATCTTTGTCACGCCAAGCCTGCGGGCTCAAATCCGCGAGCGTGGCCCAGTTCTCGACAGCATG
Source organism: Rhodospirillaceae bacterium (assembly GCA_018699735.1). Taxonomy (GTDB): domain Bacteria; phylum Pseudomonadota; class Alphaproteobacteria; order Thalassobaculales; family Thalassobaculaceae; genus JABIRP01. The sequence continues at coordinate 72 of JABIRP010000197.1, forward strand.
GATACTGGCGCCGCCTGCCGAACCTACAATGTGCTGCTGAGCGAAGGCCGGCGGGTCGCTGCGGCTTTGATGCCTGTGGCGTAGGGTGAGGGGCTTTATTCGCCCTTCAAAATCGTCGATGGCCCGAAAAACTCGTACAAGATTTGCTCTTCGCCAACACCCAGTCCAATCAACGTGCGGTACATCGCCTGCATGAATGGGGCTGGGCCGCAGACGTAGCATTCAGCATCGGCGATATCTGGCACGTGAGCGGTCAGATGCTCGGCAGTAATGAAACCGGCGTAGTCGTAGTCTTCGCCTTGGGCGTCCTCTGGACCGGGCGCATCGTAGAACGTGACCGCGTGGCTGTTCGGATTGCTCGCCAACGCACCCTGGATATCATCTCGAAGCGCATGTAGTAGGCCGGTTTGGCAGCCATGAATATACCAAACCGGGCGCGGCGAGGCGGATTGGGCCAAGTGCTTGAAAATCGAGACCATTGGGGCCAGTCCAACACCGCCGCTTAAAAGGACAACCGGGCGCGTGCTTTCCATGAGCAAGTGGAACTCACCGCGCGGGCCAATCGCCTCCAACTCATCGCCAACCTGAACGGTGTCGTGCAGATAAAGCGAGCCAATTCCAGGTGGAAGCTCCGGTTGGTCGGGGGGTGGTGGTTCCTTCTTCACGGTAATCCGGTAGTGGTCGGTTTCCTCGGGACAATCGGCGAAACTGTAGTTGCGGATCAGCGGTCGCCGCTCACCCGGCACCGCGAGCGAGAAGGTCAGGTGCTGTCCCGGCATGAACGGGCGCAGCGGTTCACCATCGACCGGCACCAAATCGAGCGAGACGATCAAATCGCATTCCCGCCGTTTGGCGGCGACCCGGTAGGTTCGCCGCGAACTAGGCCGGCGAGTCCGGGGCGGGGCGGGTTGTTCTCTTTGTTGGCTCATTGACGTCTCATTGGTGCCTAGGGGGTTCAAGTGTGATCGACGCGTCTCCTCGGTCCCATCGCACGGTTTCGCCAGCTGCGACTTGGCGAAGGAGCTTCTTTTGGCGCTCCCATTCCCAGGCTTGGATCGCGGCATTGCTTGGTTCGGGGCCACCTTCCAGACCGGTCAGATAGGATTTGTAATAGACGCCCTGGAAGGGTCCGGTCATCGCATCTCTGGTATGGGGGGCTTGGGTCAAGGCCAGCAGCGGTACGCCTGCGACTACAGAGATCATCGCACGCCATCGACTGACACCTGAGAGCAAGCGGTGCGCAAGGATGGCTGCGAACATCAACACCATCGCTTTTACTGGATAGAAGAAGCGGGCGCTGACCATGACCTTCTCGCCATAGGCCCAATCCCGCCGGCCGACCACGTAGATTGCGGTAAATGCGATCGCCAGATAAACCAGCAGCACCAGAACCCACCGGTTTTCCGGCACCATCAATTGGCCTCGTGCGCCGGCGATCAGTAAGCCCGTAACCAGAATCAACGCTACGCTAGCTCTTGCGTGCCAGATCCAGTCGTTGGCTTCCAGCCAAACAAGGCCTTGGACTGTCGCGAAAAGCTCGATCGCACCCTTGTCGAAGAGCAGGATGATCGTTCGGTAAGCGTCGAGCAGAGGATCAAGCGCCCGGCCCCCGGACTGGATCGCAAAAGCCAGATAGGCGAGCAAGCCGAGCAGCATAACCAGATGTGCAAGCGCCTGGCGCCGCCCGATTTTGGCATGCCGAAAAACACCAATCAGGTGGATCGGCGCCAGGGTCAACGACAGCGGATTGCTCCAGGCGAGAAACAGGCGCAAACAAAGCTCGATCCCAAGGGCGCGCCGGCCATTTGGAAATCCGGCGACGGTCAAGAACACCAAAATCAGCGCTGAGTTCCAAATCGCGAAACTGAGAGTCGCAGCCATATTGTAGGTGTAGGTCGGCAAAACCAGCATCGCCAGACAGAATGCTGCCCGCCACCGCGCGTCACTCAGAACGCCTTGGAAGCGCTCCAGGCAAAATATGGACATCGCCAATGCATAGAGCGATAGCGATAGGCCTGCGAATACGAATGGAACGGCTTCGATCGGCGCGAGTTTAACTGTGAGGAACGCGAGCAGGTTGGTTTGAAGCGATATGTATCCAGCGAAAGTCGAGACCAGCGGGCTCGCGTCCGTGGCCGCGAACATACGCGCTACCAAAAGGCCATCGTCTAGAGACAGGACTGGGTGGCTAAATGCCTCGGGACTGCGAAATGCGATATACCCGATGGTCGCCAGTGCCATCACTATCCAATATCGGGTTCCGGTCGCCATGCAACTGATACGCTCTAGTCGACCGGCACGCCGTCACGAACCAGCATGCGCTCTTCGCCGTCGGGCGTGCTGAGACGGACGCGGGGTGCGTATTCCAGATCGACAATATGGCCGGCCGGCAGGCTGGGTTCTGGCATGACCTTGATCATCACCGCATCAATGATCCTGTGCATGAAATCGCGGGCGCCGTCCTTGACCGATGAAACACCGCAATTGAAGAAGTAATCATCCGCCAAGAGTGAACATGTGAAGGCGAAGGAAACCGTGAGTGTGGAGCCAGCCGGCACGAAAGCGACGGCTTGGCGTCGCGAGGTTGTGCCGCAAGAGGTCAGCTCCAAGCCGGTTACCGTCTTGATCAGCATGCCACAGCGAACTTCGCGAGAATCCTCGTGGAATGAAATCTCGTAGGTATAAGTATAGCGATCGCCATGGCGCAGCATATTCACCTGTTCGCCGTCCTGGTCGAGAACCATGGGGTCGTGCAGCGTGGCGCCCTGGTTCTCATATTCGAACCGACTTTTTGAGACCAGGCTCGGGTCGAAATGACTTCGACTGGTCCGGGTGTCGGCAAGCGGAACCAGTTGATCGTCTTTGATGCCGTCACGACCGAGGCGGGACCGAAACGCCTCTGGGTCGGTTGCTTCCGCGGCCCAGTCCGGATCGAACAGGACGCGATGGTAGGCCGAGACCACATCTTTTGGCGTGCCCAGCATGAGCTGATGGCCTTGGTGCATCAGCAGTGCGCGATCACAGAGCTCCAGCAACATGCGCTCGGAATGCGAGACGAACAGGATGGTTGCCCCACCCTCCTTCAATTTCTCAATACGGGCGAAACATTTGCGCTGGAAAGCGGCGTCGCCAACGGCCAGTGCCTCGTCGATGATCAGGATGTCTGGGTCGACGCTGATGGCAACTGCGAAGGCTAGGCGGACGAACATGCCGGATGAATAGGTTTTGACCGGCTGATCGATAAAATCCCCAAGCTCGGAGAACTCGAGGATAGACGGAACCCGATGCTCGATCTCATCGCGCGAGAAGCCGAGCAGATGGGCGTTCAGATAAAGATTTTCACGCCCGGTAAACTCCATGTCGAAACCGGCGCCGAGTTCGAGCAAAGCCGAAATCCGACCTCTGACCTCGACGCTGCCGAGATCGGGCGCCAAGGTGCCGACAATCATTTCCAGGAGTGTTGATTTACCGGAGCCATTGCGCCCGATAATGCCCAAGGTCTCGCCCCGATGAACCTGGAAGTTCACGTCGCGAACGGCATGAACTTGTTTCGGATTGGTCGGCCACCAGGGCAGGCGCCGCATCATCCGGTCCACCGGGCGAGGGTAGATATTGTAGGTCTTGGTCAGACCGTTGACCAAGACACTGATTCCGGCTGCCTCCGCCAAATAGGATTCTGTTTTTTCAACGGTCTCAGACATCGGCGGCGGCTCGATTTATTTCCGGGTTTTGCCCGGCGATCAGGCCACCGAGCCGAACTGGGGCTGCACAACCTCTATCGGCTTGCCGTTGTAGAGGTTTCGCTTCTTTTCCCCGGTCAGGATGTTTATAGGCTCGCGCAGCGACAGTCTACCGATCATCGGATCCGAGGTGAGCGGCGTGTAGTAGCTGCAGTCATCGAAGTAGTAATGGAACACCTGGCTGTACCGGGTGCTGCCGGGCTCGCTGATCGGGCCACCGCCGTGACAGAGATTGGCGGCCCAGATTGCCACCTGACCCTTGCGCATGCGGGTAACCTGCTCGGTCAACCCGTAGCCTTCCAGATAGGCCGGCAGCAAAGCTTCATAGCGATCGTAGAACACCTTGTGATGTTCTTGCTCGAAGGCTGTCAGCCCCATTTGATCGTAGGTGAGCTGCGGGACTTTGTGACTGCCGGGATAATACACGAGGCTGCCGTTGCGTTCGTCCACATCCTCCATTGCTATCCAGACACCGGCGACGAAATCGTTCGGTATGCTTTGGAAGTGCAGCGCGTCGGAATGCTCTTTCTGTCGCGAGCCATGCTCGAAATTGATCGACTGGAAGGGGAAGGGGCGACGCTGGAAGAACGTTTCCATCAAGTTCATCGTGGTCGGAAGGCCGGCCAGGGTCAGTACCGATGGGCAAAATTCCCAAGCATTTGGAATGCGGGTGCTGGTCTGCATCGGGTTCTTTTTGTACTTGCCGGCACAGGCGGAGATGATGTCATTCGCGACTTCATCGAAATTATCGAGGCCCGAGTCGACGATTACGATGCCATTTTCGGCAAATTCGCGCGCGAGGGCGCGTGTCCCCGCGTCCAGATTTGAGGTCTCCAATTCACTCTCGAAGAGCGGAGATGCGAACCAGGGGACGTTGGGAAGGGCTGTTGCGGATGTAAAATCTGTCATGTTCACTCCTTGTACCGGATACATTGTCCGGGGCTCACTAGAGGCGTCGACGCCATGCCAGAGACCGTATTGTCGGTGGCGAGCGCGTTAGGCGACCTTTGAGCCAATGCACTGGTTAACGGTGCCAGAAACTTGTCATAAACGCCAATGCAATGCGACGCGGCCTTCGGTCGCGCCCGATGCTGTCTGGTTTTTGTGATTTTCCTTCAAACAATGCGGTGGGTTGGATAGTCTTCGTTTCCAATGAGCAACCCCGAATCGCGAGGAATACGATGAGCGCGAATTTACAGGAACAACGCGTTGACTTGGCTTGTGCTTTGCGCTGGGCCGCTAGGATGGGCATGCACGAGGGCGTGGACAATCACTTCTCGTTGGCTGTTGCCGATGAGGATGGCGTGATGCGCGGCAATCGTTTCCTGATCAATCCGTTCGGATGGCATTGGTCCGAGGTTACCGCGTCTTCGCTGGTGCTCTGTGATGACAAAGGCAAGGTGCTGGAGGGCGACAATATCGTTGAGGACACCGCGTTTTATATCCACAGCCGGGTCCATATGGGCGTGCCGAGCGCAACCTGTGTCCTGCACACTCATATGCCCTATGCGACCTCGATTACGTTGATTGAGGACGGCCGGTTGGAGATGTGCGAGCAGAACGCGATGATGTTTGATGGGCGGATCGCCTACGACGACGAATACGGCGGCGTTGCGCTTGACGAAGATGAAGGCGATCGATTGGCGCGAACCGTCGGCAACAAGTCGATCTTGTTCATGGCGAGCCACGGCGTCCTGGTCAGCGGCCCGAGCGTCGCCGACGCCTTCAATGATCTCTACTACCTGGAGCGCGCCTGCATGTTTCAGGCGCTAGCCCGGGCGCAGGGAGGCAAGTTGCGCAGCATTCCCGATAGCGTGCGTGAACATACCCGTCAACAAATGGTCACCGTGGTCCCCGAGGTTGCTGACCGCCACTTCACGGCGCTTCGCCGCATCCTTGACCAGACGGAGCCCGGATACCGGGCTTGAGCGATGGGCCGAAATCGACAGGTCCGGACGGTGCACTTGTATGACGATTTTCTTGCCGTTATTCCCGCGAAGGCGGGAATCCAGCGCTTGGCTCCGCTGTTTGTCTGGATTCCCGCCTTCGCGGGAATGACGGTGGATGACAGGGGCAAGCTACAGCCATCACCCCCGTTGACACCGCATCGCCCGCCTGGAAAGTTGGAGCGATCATTCATCCGTCCGTTTAAGCGAGAGGGAGTGATCAATGGGATTGCATTGGTCTGACTTGCCGGACCCGATTTTGGCGTCGATACGCCAGGGTGGGGTAATTCCAGCGCATCCGTTGGCTTTGACCAATGATCGAAAACTGGACGAACGCCGCCAAAAGGCGCTTAGCCGGTATTACATCGACGCCGGCTCGACCGGGCTTGCGGTCGGCGTTCACACCACCCAGTTTGAAATCCGCGAGGCAGATCTGTTCGAGCGCGTGCTGGCCTTGGCGCTGGAGGCGTCTGAGGAATGGAGCGAGGCCCCGCTGATTCGCATCGCCGGAGCGGTTGGGCGAACGCAACAGGCGGTGGCCGAGGCCCGCACGGCCCGGTCGCTCGGGTATCACGCTGCACTTTTGAGCCTGGCCGCATACAAGGATGGCTCCGAGGACGAAATAGTCGCGCATTGCCGGCGGGTCGCCGAGGAAATGCCGGTGGTTGGGTTCTACTTGCAACCGGCGGTCGGTGGTCGGGTTTTACCGACCTCGTTCTGGCGCCGGTTTGCAGAAATCGACAACGTCGTCGCCATCAAGATGGCGCCTTTCCACCGCTATCGCACGCTGGATGTAATCCGGGGCGTGGTCGAAGCGGGGGCCGAGGATCGGATCACGCTCTACACCGGCAATGACGACCACATCGTGCTCGATCTGCTGACACCATTTGTGGTTCGCCGCGATGGCGAAGAGGTCCGGGTTCGGGTCAAAGGCGGTTTGCTTGGGCATTGGAGCGTGTGGACCAAGCGGGCCGTAGAACTGCTTGACCGTGTGCATCTTGCTGTCGAAGAGGGGCGGGTCGACGAGGACCTCTTGGCGCTCGACAGTATGGTCACTGATACCAATGCCGCCTTCTTCGATGTCGCGAATGACTTTCAAGGGTGCATCGCCGGTTGCCATGAAGTGCTGCGCCGACAAGGGCTTTTGACGTCGATTGCCTGTTTGAACCCGGATGAGACCCTCGGTCCTGGACAGATGGACGAGATTGATCGGGTCTATGCGGCCTATCCCGAATTGAACGATGACGCCTTCGTGGCGGAGAATTTGTCCCGGTGGCTGGCGTGAGGTTTGAAATCATACCAGATGCCCTTCCTTACCGTTCCCCGGAAGGCGTGACGCGACTATCCGGGGTCCAGGGTCGGGGGCACCGAGCTTGCCGCCCTGGATCCCGGTCTTGGCTGCGCCAAACCGGGAAGCGGGCAGTCGGGCATAGCTTGGAACACCGTGACCATGAATAAAATCTCCGAAAAACTTCGGAACTACTCCATGGTTGTCGCGGTACATCTGGCCGTCGTGCTGGCGTGGCATTTGTTTGTCACGTTGGGCGACGTGCCGTCCTACGTGATGCCAACGCCCGAGGCCACGCTGGCGGCGATCTTCGAGGACTATAACTGGCTGCACAACACGATGATCACCACCGGAGAGGTCTTCGGCGGCTATCTGTTGGCGGTCGCCGTCGGGGTCGGGTTGGCCCTGTTTTTCTCGTGGTTCCGTCAATTTGAATCGACTCTCATGCCGCTGGTCGTCAGCCTCAACATGATCCCTAAAGTGGCTCTGGGGCCGATTTTCATCGTTTGGTTCTCGTATGGACTTGGCCCGAATATCATCATCGCTTTCTCGATCTCATTTCTGCCAATATTGCTGACCACGGCGCGAGGGCTACGGGAGGTTGACCCAGATCTGATTGACCTGGCGCGCTCGCTGCGGGCGACGCGCTGGCAGCTATTCACCAAGATCCAGCTTCCGGGCTCGCTGCCCTACATATTTTCCGGCATGAAGGTGGCGGTCGTCCTGGCTGTCGCGGGTGCTGTCGTCGGTGAGTTCATCGCCTCTGAAGAAGGGCTGGGCTATCTGATGCTGCAGGTCCAGGTGACGATGGATACCGCTGCCATGTTCATGGCGGTGCTTCTGATCACGCTGGTCGGGGTGCTGTTGTATGGACTGGTGCTGACGCTGGAACGTATTTTCGTCGTTCGCGACGCGCGGGTGGAATAGGGCATGCCAGAGGAGCGTAAAATAGAGGATCGCTCACCCTTCATTCGCCTGGCTGGTGTCCGCAAAGAGTTCGCATCACGCGGGGAGAAATTCCTCGCAGTCTCAGACGCGACATTCGATGTTTTCGAGGGCGAGTTGGTGTCGATGGTCGGTCCGTCCGGATGTGGCAAGACCACGCTGCTCAAGGTGCTGGCCGGGTTATACGATCATCAGGGCGGAACCGTCGAGATCGGCGGCGGACATGCATTCGACCCCGGACGGGACGTCGGCATGGTATTCCAGCAGGCCTTGCTGCTGAAATGGCGCCGCGTCCTCGACAATGTGATGTTGCCTGCGGAGATCCTCGGATTGCCGGTCAAGGAAACACGAGAGCGAGCCCGGGATCTGCTTAACATGGTCGGGCTCTCGGGCTTTGAGGATAGTTATCCCTACGAGCTTTCCGGCGGCATGCAGCAGCGCGCGGCGATTGCCAGAGCCTTGGTGCACGATCCGAAACTGATCCTGATGGATGAGCCCTTCGGCGCCCTCGATGCCTTGACCCGAGAGAAGATGAACCTGGAGCTCTTGCGGATCTGGCGTGAAAGCAAGAAGACCGTCATATTCGTCACCCATGGGATCGCGGAAGCGGTGTTTCTCGGGACCAAAGTGGTGGTGCTGACAGCAGGCCCGGCCCGGATGGCCGATATGTTCCCGGTGGACTTGCCGGCAAGAACGCTTGACGTAAAGACCAGCGAGCAATTTGGGGAGTATACTCGGCGGGTCTACAAGCTTTTGGGGATGGAATAAAAATAAGAACCAGGGGGGCAGACACATGCTGATGGGGCAGATGATGGACCGCCCGCTGATGATCTCTTCGATCATCGATTATGCGGCGGATTATCACCCGAACGCCGAGATCGTCTCGGCCAGGGTCGAGGGAGATATTCATCGGTATACGTATCGCGAGGCGCGCGAGCGCATTGCTCAGCTGGCGCACGCGCTGATTGGCCTCGGGGTAAAGCCCGGCGACCGGGTCGCGACCGTCGCCTGGAACGGCTATCGGCATTTTGAACTCTACTACGCCATCTCGGGCATCGGCGCGGTCTGTCATACGATTAATCCGAGGCTGTTTCGCGATCAACTTATCTACGTTGTTAATCATGCGAGCGATCGTCTGATTTTCACCGATGCAACCTTTGTCCCGCTCCTCGAAGGCTTGCGCGAAGAGCTTCCTGACGGGTTACGCTTCGTTGTCATGGCCGATCGCGATGCCATGCCGGATCAAGGATTGGTCGACGCCCTTTGTTATGAGGAGCTGCTTGAGGGCCAGGCCACGGATATCGAATGGCCCGAGTTTGATGAGCGTGCGGCGGCGTCGCTTTGCTACACCTCTGGCACGACCGGCAACCCGAAAGGCTCCCTGTTCTCACACCGTTCGACCTTGCTGCACACCATGGGCATGCTGGCGATCGATGGTGGCGGTATCTCGCCGCGCGACAGGCTTATGCCAGTGGTGCCGCTGTTTCACGCCAACTCCTGGGGCACGGCCTATACCTGCCCGCTTAAAGGAACCTCGCTGGTCTTTCCAGGGCCGAATATGAGCGGCGAGGGTTTGTTCGACTTGATGCAAGCCGAAAAGGTTTCCTCCGCCTGGGGGGTGCCGACGATCTGGATTGGCCTTCTCGCCCGAATGCGGGAACTGGGCCGGGCGCCGGACGGGTTTAAGGTCGTCATTATCGGCGGCTCGGCAGCACCGGAGCCGATGATCCGCGAGTTTGAGACGGATTACGGTGTCAGCGTCGTTCACGGCTGGGGCATGACGGAAATGAGCCCCATCGGGTCGCTGGGCGTGCTGGAGCCGAAGTATGATTCCGGGAGCTTGGACGAAAGGATTGTTCTCAAAACCGCGCAGGGTCGGCGCATGTACGGCGTGGATCTGAAGATCGTCGATGATGACGGCAATCGTTTGCCCCACGACGGCGTTGCCTTCGGTGAGCTTCTCGTGCGCGGTCATGGCATTGTCTCAGGCTATTTTGAAGACGAGGCAGCGGCTGCCAATTCTTTCGATGACGACGGCTGGTTTCGTACCGGTGACGTCGCCCGCATCGATGCCGATGGCTTCATGAGCGTCGTCGATCGTACCAAAGATGTTGTGAAGTCGGGTGGTGAATGGATCAGCTCAATCGACCTGGAGAACACGGCGCTTGGCCACCCGGAATTGCAGGAATGCGCCGTCATCGGTTTGCCGCACCCGAAATGGGACGAGCGTCCGATGCTGATTGCGATAAGAGTCGCGGGTTCAACAGTGACCGACGCGGATGTTCGCGAATTTCTTGAAGGCAAGATTGCCAAGTGGTGGATGCCGGACGATGTCGTCTTCGTGGATGAACTGCCACATACCGCCACCGGCAAGCTTTCCAAGCTCACATTGCGCCAGCAGTTCAAGGATCATGTCTTGTCGACGGTAGGTGAGTAGGAGCTGGGACTAAGCCGATTGTTTAGAGTTTCCAATTTCTCGGCGTCACCAGCGGCCTCTGGATACGTC
>JABIRP010000198.1 GCA_018699735.1 Rhodospirillaceae bacterium
CACAATAGCCGCACCAATGACCTCGATTGAAGCTGACTACGAGGGGGCCGTCGGTCTGCAGATCGCCTCGCGATACCAGTCGGCCTTGGTCGTCCGGGAGAAGGAAGGGCGGCATGGGATCGCCAATATTTGGGACCCCGCTGCCTAAGCCACCAGCCCCGGTACCAGCGTTTGAAAACCGATCGATCAGCCGCTGGTATGCTAACGCAACATCCGGATTCAACTCGTGATGTTGGGCGGTGTAAAACGCAAGACGCCGCGCCAACGGGCCATTGAGCGCCGATGCCTCATTAAGGGCGGTCACCATCGATCGATCACGTTGCGACATGAGAACTCCTGATTTCGTCCTCTCCAATATAGTAGGGGCGGTCATAGCCATCAGCTATCGATTTCATCAGTGCTCGGTATTGGATCTGCACGGAATTCAACTCTTATTGTCGGTCTGCAATCGAATCTGGAATAGGAGATAGCCATGAGCCTCGTATCGACAGTCACGATGAGTGGTCTTGAGTTCATGTCGACTTTGTTTGTTTTTGCGATAGGTCTGATATTTCTGGTCGTCGCGATTATCTTTATTGTCGATGTGAACCAAACAGTCGACGCTGTCCGGCGCAATTACCCAGTCATCGGCCGGTTCCGGCACGTTTTCATCTCGTTGGGCGAGTTTTTTCGTCAATACTTCTTTGCCCAAGACCGAGAGGAATTGCCGTTCAACCGGGCACAGCGGGATTGGGTTTACCGGTCTTCGGCCGGTGAAGACAACACAGTTCCCTTCGGATCGACGCAAAGCTTAACCCCTGTTGGTACGCCGTTGTTCGTCAACTGTCCGTTCCCTACACTGGAGACCGACGCCGAAGTGGCCGCACCGATGCTGATCGGCCCGCAAACCCGCGTGCCTTATGAGGCGCAATCGCTCTTCAACATTTCCGGCATGAGTTATGGAGCTCTTTCGCGACCCGCTGTGCAAGCCCTTTCCAAGGGCGCCAAGCTTGCGAATTGCTGGATGAACACAGGCGAGGGCGGACTGTCTCCGTTCCATCTGGAAGGCGGTTGCGATCTGGTCTTTCAGATCGGTACGGCCAAGTTCGGAGTGCGTTCGGATGACGGGCAGCTCAGCTACGAGCGCCTGCGTGAGATTGCCGCCATCCCGCAAGTTCGCATGTTCGAGATCAAACTTAGCCAAGGTGCGAAGCCCGGTAAGGGTGGCATCCTGCCGGCGGCAAAAGTGACTGAGGAAATCGCCACGATTCGGGGCATCCCCACCGGGGCCGCCGCCGTTTCGCCGAACCGCCATGTAGAGATCGACAATGTGCGCGATCTGCTCGATTTCATCGCTGAGGTCCGCGAGGTTACCGGCAAGCCAGTGGGGTTCAAGACCGTGATCGGCGCCTATGGCTGGCTCGACCAGTTATGCGAAGAAATACATCGGCGAGGCTCAGAAAGCGCTCCCGACTTTATTACTGTGGATTCAGGTGATGGTGGCACTGGCGCGGCGCCGATGCCTTTAATGGACAATGTCGGCCTTCCGATCCGCGAGAGCCTGCCTATGGTGGTGGACATCTTCGGCCGGCATGGGTTGCGCGACCGGGTCCGCGTAATCGCATCCGGCAAACTGATTACACCGGCCGAAGTTGCCTGGGCCTTTTGCGTCGGAACCGACTTCGTCGTCTCTGCGCGTGGTTTCATGCTCTCGCTTGGATGCATCCAAGCGATGAAGTGCAACAAGAACACCTGCCCGACAGGCATCACCACCCACGACCGGCGGCTTCAGAAAGGCTTGAACCCCGAGGACAAATCGGTGCGGGTTAAGACTTTCGTCGAAAAAATGCGATATGGCGTCGGCACCATCGCCCATTCTTGCGGTGTGCGTCAGATTCGTGGATTGAAGCGCTACCATGTGCGGATCGTTCAGGAAAATGGCAAGTCGATCCCACTCGACACGCTCTATCCGCCGCAGCTGGGCGGTGATTCGAGGTCAAGTACGGCGAAAAACATGGAAGATGCAGCCTGATCGTACGGATTGCCGGTCCGGGCAATATTACGGGAGAGAGCAATGGTTAAGCAGAACAGTGTCGAGACCCTGACGCCTCCAGGCACAATGGAGCCGATCGGTCCCTACAGTCACATCGCCCGAGCCGGACCGATCCTGATGATCGGTGCCGTCGCCGGCGTTGACCCCGCAACCGGTGAACTGGTCGGACCAGATATAGCGAGCCAAACTACGCAGATTCTGGCTGCGTTCGAAACCATGCTGGGGGCGGTTGATGTCGGATTTGGAGATGTCTTGCATATCAATGTGTTCTTAATCGATATGGCGGACTTCCAGCAGATGAACGCCGCATATGCTTACAAGATGGGTTCCTGGCGCCCGGCCCGAACCGCGATCGCGGTTGCTGGTCTTCCGAAGCCCGGCGCACGAATTACCATGAACTTAACAGCAGCATCACCGACCCTGGCTAGATAAGTAGATGCAAACTACTTATCTAAGTCCGCTTTGGATCTTTAACGGACGTTAGGATTCGATCTGTGAACGTCAGTTTTTCGGCGCAAAGCG
>JABIRP010000199.1 GCA_018699735.1 Rhodospirillaceae bacterium
CCATATGACAACGCTGCCCGAGTCGAATATGACACCCGGCCACCTGTTCTGCTTCGGCCTCGGCTATACCGCCCAGCGGCTCGGTCGGCGATTGCTTGGTGCCGGCTGGCAGGTATCAGGAACCACAAGGACCACCGATGCGCTCGACGGTCTGCGCGCTGTGGGCTTTACCGCGCACCTGTTCGATGGCGAAGCTCAAATGGCTCGGCCAGCCGAGGCGCTCTCTGGGGTCACCCATATCATCGCCTCGATTCCACCGACCGAACCTGGCGACATGGCCTTGCATCATCACCGTGACACACTCAAATCCTGTGAGACTTTGCGTTGGATGGCTTATCTCTCGACCCCAGCGGTATACGGCGACCGAGACGGAGCCCACGTATCCGAGGAGGACGCGCCAACCCCAGGTTCACCCCGCGGCGAGCGGCGGCTCGCCGCGGAACAGGCATGGGTCTCAGCTTTTGACAATTCCTCAGTTTCGGCCCAGGTCTTTCGCCTGGCCGGTATTTATGGACCTGGGCGAAATGCGATCGAGCAAGTTCAGAGCGGGACAGCCCGCATCATCGACAAGCCAGGACAGGTGTTCAACCGCATCCACGTTGACGATATCGGCTCTATCCTCATGGCCTCGATGGCGCGACCGAATCATGGGCGGGTCTACAACGTCGCCGACGACCTCGCCTGCCCGAGCGGCGAGGTGATCCGCCATGCCTGTGCTCTTATCGGTGCCGAACCGCCCGCGCCAATTCCCTACGGGTCCTCAGAACTCAGCGCCATGGCCAAAAGCTTCTACGCCGAATGCAAGCGGCTACGGAATGACCGGATTAAGGACGAGCTAGGGGTGCGACTGACATATCCGACGTATCACGAGGGGCTGGCGGCGATCTTAGTAGGTGGGACGTAAATCGTCCGAGGCTCAAATCGCCGCTTCGCGACTTGCGCAGAGCAGTCATTTCTTGGAACAGAGTTTCAAGTCAATACACAGACCCTCAATACTCGATCCCCGCCTGCGCCTTGAAGCCCGACCGGAAGGGGTGCTTGACCATCGTCATTTCGGTAACCAGATCGGCGGCTTCAATCAGCTCATCCTTGGCGTTTCGGCCGGTGACGATGACATGCAGGTCGTCGCGTTTATTGGCCAGCGTCTCAACCACCTCGGCGATCGGCAGATAGTCGTAGCGCAACACGATGTTGAGCTCATCCATCAGGACCATGGAGATACTCTCATCGGCCATCAGTTCCTTGGCGGTCTCCCAGGCGGCGCGGGCGGCGGCGCGGTCGCGCTCCAGGTCCTGGGTGTCCCAGGTGAAACCCTCGCCCATGGTTCGGATGACGACCTGATCGGAGAAGGCTTCCAGCACTTTGCGCTCGCCGGTCTCCCACTTGCCTTTGACGAACTGCACGAAGCCGACTTTCATGCCATGCCCGATAGCCCGCGCCACCATACCAAATGCGGCAGTCGACTTGCCCTTGCCTTTGCCGGTGTGAACGATCAGCAGGCCGCCGGTCTTGTCCTTGGTCGCCATGATCTTCTCGCGCGCAGCTTTCTTCTTGCGCATCTTCTCGGCGTGGCGGTCGGCGCGTTGTTCTTCGGTCATCTCGGTTTTGGCGGCCATGGCTGCCTGCTCCCCCGGTTACAGTGCTGACTAGCGACTTAATACGCTAGGCCCCGCCCGGCAAGCCCCCAGAGCAAAGCGATTGAACAAGACGAAGCGATTGATGTCGATCCGATCACAGGAGTAGGCTCTTCGGGAGAACAAGCAAAGGAGAGACCGCCATGAACCTCACCGAGGAACAGAAACGGCAATACCACCGGGATGGCCTGCTGGTCTTGCCTGAACTGTTCAGTGAACGAGAGGTCGCCATCCTCCGCGGCGAAATCGAGCGCCTATGCTCGGTCGACGCCGATTGCATCTTCCGCGAGGGTGCCGATGGTGCCGCCAAGGCCATGTTCCGCATGCACGAGCCGGACGGCCCAACCTACTCGGCACCGGTACGCGCCGCCTCGCGCCAGGCCCGCACTCTCGGGATCGCTCAGCAGCTGTTCAGCGACAACGAACTCTACATGCATCACTGCAAGATCAACATGAAGCCGGCGGTCGAGGGCACGGTTTGGAATTGGCATCAGGATTTCGGCTCCTGGCACCTCGACGGGGTGGCCCGGCCGGAAATGACGACAATGATGGTGATGTTGGACGAAGCAACAGAAATGGGCGGGTGTCTCTATATGCTGCCGGGCAGCCACAAGGGTGGCTGGATAGAGCCCTATCGTGACGAAACAACGGTTTACAAAACTTGGGCGACACCGGCCGATAAGGTGATTGAGATGATGGCCAAGTCGCCGGCCCCTGTTGCGCTGACCGGAAAGCCTGGAACGGCCGCCATATTCGACTGCAACATCCTGCACGGCTCTGGCCACAATCTCTCGGGCAATGATCGCTGGCAGGCCTATTTTTGCTACAACCGATGCTCCAACCGACCGGCGGATGTCGAGAACCCACGCCCGGACTGGGTACGCTCGCAAAACTGGCAACCGATGGATCTGGTGGCGGAGGGTGCGATCCTGGCAGCGGACGCGGTTCCGGCATAGCCCGAGAAGCTCTAACCGAATTCGAAATCATTGATATCGACGGTTGTGACCCCCTCGATGTTGAGCTTGATATAGGCACTGGTATTGGTGGCACCGGTGACATAGATCGTCACCGTGTTGAGTGAGGTATCGCTCACCTGATTGACATTGCCGCCGGCCGCGAATGTGGCGGTTCCCGCAGTCGCAAAGGTCAAGGTGCCGGAGTTGGTGAATCCGAAACCAATCAGCTTGATCTTGTCCGAGCCATCCTCGAACCCGAAGATCTCATGCCCGGTCAGACCGGCAACGCCCGCCGTAGCGTGCCCGGCAAGACCTTGGTCGAAAAACACGAATGTGTCGGCGCCACCAGCGCCGTACAAGGTATCGGCCAGATCCGTATTGGTCTCGCCGCCCGTTCCGGCGTAAAGCGTATCGTTGCCATCCCCGCCGTAAAGCAGATCAACTGCGGATACACCGGCATACAGAATATCGCCGGCCGAGCCGCCATAAAGCGTGTCGGTATCGCTGCCGCCAATTAAAACATCGGCGCCAGCGCCGCCGGACAAAACATCAGATTGGGCGCCGCCCGAGAGTGTGTCGTTGCCATCATTACCAAACAATGTGTCGGATTGGGATAGGCCGAACAATTGGTCATTGCCCGCCCCGCCATACAGCACGTCGCCATCGGAGTTTCCACCGGCCACGAGCGTATCGTTGCCAGCATCGCCGTACAGCACATCGGCGCCGCCGTCCGTGCCATCAACGCTATCGTCGCCGGCACCACCCGAGAGCGTGTCGACACCAGCCCCGCCCAACAACGTGTCGTTGCCGGCATTGCCGTAGAGCACGTCGTTTCCATCCGTCCCGAGCATCGAGTCGTCGCCCTGGCCGCCGAATATCGTGTCGGCCCCGTCGCCGCCTTCGATCGTATCGTTACCCTGGTTGCCGAAAACCATATCGGCATCCGAGCCGGAATTGATGCTGTCGTCGCCGGATCCGCCGTAAAGGGTATCGGCTCCACCGCTGCCGATCAGCAGGTCGTGATCACCGCCGCCGGAGATCTCGTCATTGCCGACGCCACCCACAATGGTGTCGTTGCCGGCATTGCCGTAAAGCTGGTCGATACCGTCAGAGCCAAGTATCGAGTCTTGGCCCTGTCCACCGAAGACCGTGTCGTTGCCGTCGCCGCCCTCGATCGTATCGTCGCCTTGGTTGCCGAAAATCAAATCACGGTCGGAGCCCGCTGCGATGCTGTCGGCATCATCACCGCCATAAAGAGAGTCGTCACCGCCGCTGCCGAAGATCGTATCGCTGCCTCGGTTTCCGCGAAGATCATCAGCGCCGCCGCCACCGACGATCTGGTCGTTGCCTTGTCCGCCATAGATCGTATCGCCGCCATCGGTGCCGATCAGCGTGTCGTTGCCGGCATTTCCAAACAGAACGTCCGACGCCGTCCCACCAACCAGAGAATCATCCCCGGAACCGCCTTTGAGCGTATTGGCACCAGCCCCCCCAGAGATCGTGTCATTCCCCAGATTACCTAAAATGACGTCGTTGCCAGTCCCGCCAAAAATGATGTCGTTGTCCTGGCCGCCGTACACAGTATCCGCCCCGCCGCCCGCGGAAATCGTGTCGTCACCAAAGTTGCCCAAGATGAGATCATCGCCATTGTCGCCATCGATCCAGTCTTTTTCCTGGCCGCCATAGACGGTATCCGCACCACCGGCAGCCAGAATGCTGTCGACGCCCTGATTGCCAAAAATCACGTCCCCGCCACCAAGCGCAGAAATCGTGTCGGCGCCACTCAGGCCGGTAATCGTATCCGAATTTCCCGTGCCGGAAATCATGTCGGAAGAGGTCGTGCCGCTTATCGCCATCCAATACAGACCTAGAACTGACCAACACTCAGGATTTTAACTCTCGCCCTGGATATTGTGAAACACCCGGAACCTATTCGCAATCGCGCATCCATTCGGCAGCGAGACCGTTATACCAACGCTCGCGCTGACGTGGCGAGCCGGAGATTTCGATCAAAGGATAGGGCTGGACGGCCACGGGTACTTGTCGTCGATCAGCACTCCAATATTCCGTATCGAACAGCACCCCTTGCCGAGAGCGGCTTGAGACTGGATAAATAGCCCTCGAGACTGATACCGATTGAGATTGATGCCGGGCCGCTTTCCCTGGCTCGCCCTATTCCCGGAAGGACCTGCCATGCGCTGCGAGATCGTCGCCGTCGGAACCGAGTTGTTGCTCGGACAGATCGTCGATACCAATTCCTCCTGGCTTGGCGAGCATCTGGCACTCGCCGGCATCGACTCGCATTTCCAGACAAAAGTCGGCGACAACAAAGCCCGCATGATCGAGACCATCCAACTCGCCTTGTCGCGGGCCGACGCGGTGATCATTTGCGGCGGCCTCGGCCCGACCCAGGACGATATCACCCGAGAGGCGATCGCCGATGTGATGGGCGTCAAACTGGTGCGCGACGCCGAGATGGGGGCGCACATTAAGAACCATTTTGTCCGCCGTGGCCGGGAATGGACCGAGAATAACCTGCAACAAGCCGACCAACCCGAAGGCGCTTCCTTCATTCCGGAAATGCCGGGCACGGCACCGGGCCTGATCTGTCCAGTCGGTGACCAGGTGATCTACGCCGTGCCGGGCGTTCCGTTTGAGATGCGGATGATGGCGGAAGGAACGATCCTGCCGGACCTGCGCCGACGCTCCGGCGAGACCTCGGCGATCCGCTCGCGCGTATTGCGCACCTGGGGCCACACCGAATCCGGCCTTGCGGAACGGCTTGCCATGCGGATCGAGGAGCTGGATCAGATCGGCAACCCGACCCTTGCCTTCCAGGCGAGCGGTATCGAGGGGCTCAAGGTTCGCATCACCGCCAAGGCAGAAGACGAAGACGCGGCCATGGAGATCATCGACAAGGAAGACGCCATCGTTCGGGCGCTTATTGGCGACGTGGTTTTCGGCGTGGATGAACAGTCGATGGAATCCGCTGTTCTGGAAATGCTCGGTCAGCGCGGCCTGACTCTCGGTCTGGCGGAATCGATGACCGGCGGCAAGGTCGCCGATCGTCTGGTCGCCATTCCCGGAGCCAGCAAGGTATTCCGGGGTTCCATCGTGGCTTACGCGAGCGAAGTAAAGTTTGACGTGCTCGGCGTACCTGAAGGCCCGGTGGTTTCAGAGGATTGCGCCCTGGCCATGGCCGAGGGTGCGAGACGCGTGTTGAAGTCAGACGTTGGCCTCGCGATTACCGGTGTCGCCGGCCCAGACGAGCAAGAAGGGCATCGCGCCGGAACTGGCTATATAGCGCTGTCCATGGACGGAATGAGCGAGGCTCGGATCGTCCACCTGCCCGGCGACCGCGAGCGCATTCGCCAATACGCGGTAATCAATCTGCTCGATCTGCTGCGACGGAGATTGGTTGGGGGGTAGGGCGCTCTACCCTTCCCCCATCAAATATCGGATCGCCGCCTTAGTTTCTTCACCACCCTGGTTGATCGGCATATCCTTGGCGGCCTCGCGGGCGCGAAGGCGGTGGGCGTATTCTTCCGGCACCAGGATATAGTCGGCATCGGCACCGAGCTGGCGCGCGGCATGCGCCGGCCAATCGGCGTACCACAACAGCTCGCGGGCAAGCGCGATAATGTCCGCTCGGCCTTCGCGCAAAATAGCCTCAGCCTGCTCCGCCTCGGTGATCAATCCGACCGCTACCGTCATCGCTCCGGTCTCGCGTTTGACCCGTTCGGCGAACCCGACCTGATACCCGGGCACGCGCGGCACTGGCGGCATATCGCTTTCACCCAAGATACCGCCGGATGAGCAATCGACGACGTCAACCCCGCGCGCCACCAGTTCGCGCGACAGGGCGACGGTGTCTTCCAAGCCCCATTGGCCGCCTTTTCCATCAACCGCAGAAACCCTGAAGAATAACGGCTTGTCGTCGGGCCAGGCATCCCGCACGACCTCCGCCACCTCAAGTGCAAACCGCATTCGGCCCTCACGGTCACCACCATAGGCGTCGTTTCGCTGGTTGGTGATCGGCGACAGGAACTCGTGGATCAGATAGCCATGGGCGCCATGAATTTCGAGGATCTCGTAGCCGGCCTCTAGGCTTCGGCGGGTCGCCTCACGCCAGGAATTGAGCACGGTGCGGATGTCGTCGCGGTCTATGACCTTGAGCGGTGGGCGGGTGGCATCGAGTGGCACCTGGCTGGGTGCGATGCCTTGCCAGGGCGGCAATCCATCTACCGCGTCTTCCGACCTGAGCGGTGCCCAATCCCGAACAGCACCATGACATGACGCCTTGCGGCCGGAATGACCGAGTTGGATCGCCGGAACCACACCTTGTTCCCGAATGAAATCCGTCAGGCGGCGGTATTGCGGAATATGGCGGTCGTCCCAGATCCCAGCGCAGGCGTGGGTCTTGCGACCACGCTCCTCCACGCCAGTTTCCTCGCCGAACAGAATGCCCGGGCCGCCGACCGCAAGACGGCCGATATGCACCATCTCCCAGTCGGTCGGACCGCCATCCACACTATGGTATTGGCACATGGGCGCGACCATGACCCGGTTGCGCGCAGTGACGCCCCGGATCGTGATCGGCGAGAACAGCAGCGATTTTCCGTCTGCCTCTGCTTGCTCCTCTTCACCCATGGTCTTATCTCCCGATCTACTTCAGCGGCCTACTTCAGCGGCCTACTTCAGCGGCGACGTTGAACTCGGCACCATGATGAGAGAGCTCATTTCTTCAAGTCGTGGTCCATTCGCCTTCAACATCGCCTGCCAGCCTGGATCAGCCGCGGCCCCGGCACGCGCTTCGGCACGGTGGTTGAGGCTCTCATAGGCCCAAAGATGTGAGACCTCGTTCGGCTGGCTTGCCTCGGTGAGCCAGATACCGACGTTCTTCGAGTACTTTTCGCGATGCACCATGGCCTCGTTCAAAGCCTCAGCCATGGCCTTGGCCTTACCGACCTTGCAGCGATAGTAGCGGTACTCATAGATGTTGCCCTCGGTCGTCGGCGGGCTGATCGGCCGGATCGGGTTCAGCAGGCGTATTTCCTGCTTCAAAATTATCGGTGCGGCCTGCGCGACGTAGTCGCCGGTCCAGCTCTCGTTCTGGGACAGTGCCGTGCGGCGCTCTTGGCGGTGGTTCAGATCATCAAAACTCCAGAGGTGCATGACCTGGTTCAACGGCCCGATCTCGGTCAGCCAATAGCCTTCGAGCTTGCCGTAGTCGTCACCACGGATCGGTCGCCCAACCTCGCTTGACAGTTTGGCAAGAGCCGGCGCCTGACCCGGCGGCGTGGTGTAGGTTCTCATCTCATAAATCATGATCTCGACGAAGCTCCCTGGTTTGAAGAATGCCGGTCATCATAGACGGATGGCGGGCGCTGGGAAGGGGGTGGTCACCTCAATATCCAGCAACCGCACCATCGCTCCTCGGATCGGAACCGCCCTCAATCACACCGCTTGGATATCGTACCAACGCGCCGGCGTGCCCCATCAACTCGGTGTAATCCTCGAGCACATCAACCTCGTGACCGGCTGCGCGTAACGCCTCTACGAGGACCGGATCAAACCGACCTTCCAATTTCAGGCTCATGCTTTGCGACCCCCAGGTGCGCCCAAGCAGCCACCGCGGCGCCGAAATCGCATCCTGAATATCTTGTCCGAACCGGGCATAGCGGCTGAAAATTGCGGCCTGGGTTTGCGGTTGTCCGTCGCCGCCCATGGTGCCGTAACTCATCACGCGGCCATCTTCGAAGCGCGCCATCGCAGGATTGAGCGTATGGAACGGCTTGCGCCCTGGTTCCAGACGGTTGAAGGCATCCTCGGCGAGCTGAAAGCTGGTACCCCGGTTCTGCCAAAGGACGCCGGTCTCGGGCAACACCACGCCGCTGCCGAACTCCCAATAGATTGACTGTATGAAGCTAACCGCCCGACCTTCGCCGTCGATCGCGCCCATCCAGATCGTGTCTCCCGGCTCACCTTGATGCGGCCAAGGCAAGGCCCGTTCTCTATCGACCTTAGCGGCCATCGCTTCGATCAGACTGGGCTCAAGAAACGCCTCGGCCGGTTGGCGCATATAGGCCGGGTCGGTCACCTCGGCGTCCCGCACAATGAAGGACTGCTTGGTCGCCTCGACCAGGCCATGCACAAAATCGAACCCATC
>JABIRP010000200.1 GCA_018699735.1 Rhodospirillaceae bacterium
CACGCTGGTTGATTACGGGCAACGAAGCCACCGGTCTCGGCGCGGTTCGCGGTGGCGTTCGTTTCGCCGCCGCCTATCCAATCACACCGGCAACCGAGGTCCTGGAATGGCTCGCTCCGGCGCTGAGTAAAATCGGCGGTGCGTTGGTTCAGGCCGAGGACGAGTTGGCTTCCATCAACATGGCGATCGGAGCCTCATTCGGTGGCCGAGCCTCAATTACGGCGACCTCTGGCCCCGGCCTCGCGTTAATGATGGAATCGCTTGGTCTGGCAGTGGCGGCGGAAATCCCGATCGTCGTCGTCGACGTGATGCGCGGCGGACCCTCGACCGGAATTCCGACCAAGTCCGAACAATCCGACCTCAACATAGCGATTTATGGCTGCCACGGCGATGCACCGCATGTCGTCGTGGCCCCGTTAAGTGTGGCCGACTGCCTGTTTACAACGCAATGGGCCGTACACCTGGCCGAAGCTATGCAAACACCCGCGATCGTATTGTCCGATCAGTCTCTCGGCCAGACCCGTGCCTTGATCGACAAACCAGCCGACATTGCGTTCATCGCCCAGCGTGAGACGCTCAAAGGCGAGCCGGAGGAAATCTACAATCGATACGCCATGACCGGCAGCGGCATATCACCGATGGCATTGCCCGGCACCCCAGGCGGTCAATACACCGCCGACGGGCTGACCCACACAACCAAGGGCAGCCCCTCCGCCGAAGGCGCTGATCATCAGGTCCAGTTGGATAAACGCTGCGACAAGATCGACGGTTTTGATTATGGCGACCATTGGGCCAATATCGAAACCAATGGCGACGCCACTGCCGATGTGGGGTTCACCATCGTGACTTGGGGTTCCCTCACCGGCCCGGTTCGCGAGGCAATCCGCATCCTGGCGAACGAGGGCATAGCGGTAAATCTGGTTGCGATGCGGCTCATGGTGCCGTTTCTCAAAACCCGTTTCCTTGCGGCTCTGGGGAATTCGAACCGCATCCTGATCGTCGAACAAAGCCATTCCGGCCAGTTCCAACAATATCTGCGCGCCAAATGCGATCTTCCAGGCGAGGTCCGGAACTTGCACCGGGCCGGTCCCAAACTCATCACTCCGAACGAAATCTGCGCCCGGATCCGAGATTGGAATGCCTCATGACTCAGTTGCAGAAGACGTCGTTTAAGGCCAGCGATTACAGGTCCGACAACACGCCAATCTGGTGCCCTGGATGCGGTGATTTCCATGTGCTGCTATCGATCACCAAAGCGCTGGTTGAACTGGGCACGGCGCCTGAAAATGTCGCTGTCGTATCCGGTATCGGTTGTTCGTCGCGCATCCCAGCCTACACCAACTGCTATGGGTTTCATGGTGTCCACGGCCGCTCTCTCCCGCTAGGCGCTGGCTTGAAGGTCGCCCGGCCGGATTTGACGGTTATGGTCATGAGCGGCGACGGCGATGGTTTCTCCATTGGCGGCAACCATTTCCTTCACGCCTGCCGGCGCAACGTCGACATGACCTATGTCGTCATGGATAACCGGGTTTATGGCATGACCAAAGGGCAACCTTCTCCGACCACCGAACCAGACTGGGACAGCGCCCTTTCGCCGGGCGGAACCGGGCTTAGCCCGTTTCACCCCTTGGTGATCGCGCTGGCATCTGGCGCTAATTTCGTC
This sequence comes from Rhodospirillaceae bacterium, assembly GCA_018699735.1. GTDB lineage: Bacteria > Pseudomonadota > Alphaproteobacteria > Thalassobaculales > Thalassobaculaceae > JABIRP01. The sequence goes on from JABIRP010000200.1 coordinate 1,664, forward strand.
GCGCGGGAATTTTCCGGGGACATAAAGGGCACGACCCGCACACTCGTCGAGGCCGTGCGCCATCCAGGCTTTTCCTTCGTCGAGATCTTGAGCCCATGCGTGACATTTCGACCGGACGAACGAGCGTGGAAGACCCAAATCCATGCAGCTCCCGTCGAGGCCACCGACGATCCGGCCCGAGCCGCCCGCCGCATCATGACCGATGACGGCTTCAATGTCGGCGTGCTCTATCGCGGCAACCGAAAACCTTACAACACCCATGTCAAGGACACCGCCGGCGATCCGGCAATCCTGGAAGAAGAATTCGAGATATAATCGGTCCAGCGTCGAGCGCGGGAAACCAGGGAGCCGACCGGGTACGGTAGTCCACGAGCGCCTTGGTATCCGATACTCGCAGCCTAATGAGGGCGCAGCCCCGAAACTTGCTATCGATCGCGAGATTAAACATCGCCAGATCTTTGGTTCGCCCCGATATCTGCGATCGAGTTCGTATCGACCCGACATGCTTCGGACGTACTGGTGGCCTCGCACCACAGAGTTTTCTCTTGTTCCAAGGTATCGTACAGGTGTGGTTCATCTCTTGGATGGTTGGTTCATGGATCGCGTCCGTGCTCAGACCGGTGAGTTGGACAAGGCCAATGCCGTCACATTGCGCCAGGGCACCGGATGATATCGGCGACTTCTTCATGTGGGCCGAAGGACTGCCAGCGCTTCGCAATGGCGAGGTTCTACCGGCCATAGGATCAAAACCCGCATTTTACCGGGTCGACGGATTGGGAGATCCAACCGCGAGCTGGCCACCGGAACCAGCCGAGAGACAGAGCTATGACGAAGACGTGGTTATTGGCCTGAACGAGGAGGCCGGTGACTACGCCCAATTCAATCACATTAAGCTCGCGCCCGCTGGTGCTCTGGCCATTCCAAGCATTGCCTATCGGTTGGCGTTGGCTGCCGCGGGTGAGGTCAATGCGTCCATAAGCCTGAC
>JABIRP010000201.1 GCA_018699735.1 Rhodospirillaceae bacterium
ACAACTCCGAGGGACAGCCGAAGAATGAAAGCCGCATAGGGCGCAGTTGTCGGATCGAGGACTCTGGTATTAGAAGCGAATCTGAACATGTGGGTCTCCCATTTCAGAAGTTCGGGCGGACGCCGATGCCCGGGGTGAATTTGATAGCTCACCATGTACTGTTTGAATTTTGACATACCATTCCGCATAATATCGAAACCGCTGTGTATTTTCGCACAGTTATGAGGTAAGTATGCTCAACTGGGATGATTTTCGGTTTGTTCTCGCAGTTGCTCGGTCCGGGTCCCTGAGCGGCGCGGCACGTGCGATCTCGGTTAATCATGCGACCGTGCATCGGCGAATTTCGACATTGGAGCATCGCCTTGGAGTTCGGCTCTTCGAACGTTTCGCGCAAGGCTACATCCCAACCGTCGCCGGTGAGCGCCTGGCCGCCGCTGGCGAAAGGGTCGAAGCCGAGCTTTCCGACGCGGCGCGAGAGGTTCTGGGTCAAGACTTACGGCCTGAAGGAACCATCCGGCTCGCGACAACCCAAAGCTTGATCGAAACCGTCCTGGCTCCGATCCTGGCAGAGTTTCGCGCGTCTTATCCCGGCGTAGAGCTTGAGGTCGTAACTTCAACTGAGCAGGCCAGCCTCGCCCGCCGTGAAGCGGATGTCGCCCTGCGGCCAACATCCTCGCCACCAGAAGAGGCCGTGGCCCGGCGTATCTCGGATTTGGCGGCGGCGGTTTATGCCAACCATGCGTATAAACAAGATCATGATTGGAATTGGCGCGATGAACGCCATATTTGGGTGGGGCCGGATGAGTCGCTGACCATTTTGCGACGCACCCCGGTCTGGCGGCAACTGGCCGAGGAAGGTCGTCTGGCCTACCGCGCGAACTCGGTCGGCGGCATGCATCAGGCGGTGCGGGCAGGTATTGGGATTTCGGTCCTGCCGTGCTTCATTGGCGATGAGGATCACGCGCTCGTGCGCCTTTCAGAGCCGCTGGAGACCATGTCGACGGAGCTCTGGCTCTTGGTGCACAAGGATCTGCGGCAGGTGACCCGGATCCGCACCTTCGTCGATTTCATTGCGGCGGCACTGAGACGCAAACGTGGCTTATTCGAAGGAACAATCGACATGAAACATAAGGACCGGAAAGACTGACATGGGAAAGATCGAATTGGACGGTGCCTTGCAGAGCTTTTTGAACGGGTTCCCCTATCTGGTCACACATTTCGGCGCGACGTTGGTGATGCTGGCGCTTGGCGCATTTATCTATGTCCGGGTCACGCCGCATGACGAGATGAAGCTAATCCGCGAGGGCAACCAGGCCGCTGCGATTTCCTTTGGCGCTGCCCTCCTTGGTTTGGCGATCCCGCTTTCCGTGTCCATGGCGAATAGCGTCAATCTGTTCGACATCGTGATTTGGGGATTGGTGACCTTGGCCATTCAGATTCTGACATTCCGGGTGATCGATGCCTGGTTGAAGGATCTCTCCGAACGCATCGAGAACGGAGAGACCGCGGCAGCGATCTTCCTCGCCTCGGTCAAGCTTTCAGTCGCGGCCGTCAACGCGGCTGCCGTCTCCGGCTGACGGGCGACGACCATGAACAATGAACGCCTCTCTCTAGCCTCGCTGGTCGTGATATTCGCGCTGGCTTTTTGGTTCTACGGTGACGGTCCACCAGACTCCGAAAACCGCCGCCCTGATCCACCGCGCCGCCCTCAGGTCGCCGCAGTCCCAAGTAAACCTTCATCCAATAGCCCGGCACTCCCGCCTGCCCGCCCCGGCGACCCCGGCGTTCTGGTTGAACTCGGCGCCAAACATGACAGTTCCGGCACTGCCTTCTCGATCGGCCAGGGCGTATGGATGACCGCGCGACACGTCGTCGATGGCTGCGCGCAGCTGGGCATTTTAACCGGGCCTCGAACCGCGACCCGCGCCTTCGACATCCGCGTTCACCCCAATGCCGACCTCGCGACTTTCCGCTCAAAGGTCTCCACCGGGCCCTTCGGATTTGAAACCGGGCCTTTAAGGCGTGGCCAGGAAGCCTTCCATTTTGGGTACCCCAAGGGCAAGCCCGGCGCCGTGCGGTCCGAACTGATGGGCCGAACCACCTTGAAAATCCGGGGCCGGTATAATACCCGAGAGCCTGTTCTGGTCTGGGTAGAGCGTGACCGAGTACCTGCCAGCAGCGGACCCTTGAGCGGAATTAGTGGCGGCCCCGTGGTCGACCGAGACGGCGAGGTCGTCGGCGTCCATGTTGCCGGCTCCAAACGCCGGGGGCGGAATTTCACCTCGGCCCCGTCTTCAATTCGCGATCTTGTTTCCGCCACGGGCCTTGACTTCACGGCCGGGAGAAGCGCGTTAAGGGAGATATTGGCATCGGAAAACTATGTCGAGATTGGCCGTCAATTGCGGAAAGAACTGCGTGTCGCCAAGGTAATCTGCGACGTCGCATGACTCGATATTTCACCATCCTTCTTATCTCGATGGGTCTGCTCGCGACCGGCGCGTCAAATAGCGCTAGCGCCAAACCACCGACGGTAGTCGTGTCGGTAGCACCAGTACGCGCGCTCGTAGCTGCGGTCATGCAAGGGATCGCCGAGCCGACCTTGTTGCTGCGCCCCGGCGCTTCGCCACATGACTATCGGATGCGTCCATCCGAGGCGCGGATGTTGGAAAACGCCGCTCTCGTCATCTGGGTCGGGCCCGAGTTGGAGGGATTTCTGGTTAAACCGATCACAGTACTTGGCGCTAGCGCCCAGGTTCTTACCCTACTCGACGACCCTTCGATCACCGTGCTCTCGGGTCGGTCGGGTGGGATCTGGGGTGCGGGTGAGACGCATAGCGAGAGCCGCGATCCTCATATTTGGCTCCGTCCGGCTAACGCCGCTCGCATCCTGGAAACTGTCGCCGCTACGCTTGGAAAATTGGATCCGGAAAACAGGCCTCGATACCACATGAATGCCGCTCGGGCGGTGCTGGAAGTGGGTGCGTTGGAAGCTGAGATAGGCGATCTTTTGGCGCCCGTGCGGGACATGCCTTATATCGTCTTCCACGACGCTTACCAGTATTTCGAAAAAACTTTTCGGCTCAACGCCAAAGGAGCCTTGGCCGTCGATCCGGGTCGACCGCCGGGCGCAAGACGGCTGCGCGAGCTCAAGCAACGGATCGCTGCGGAGCAAATCGGTTGTGTATTCCGAGAGCCTGATTTCAAGCCGGCGACCCTCGCCGCTGTCATCGAAGGAACCGGCGCGCAGATCGCTGAACTTGATCCAATGGGCCAAGTGAGTGGCAATCTACAAGCTTACGCAAGCCTCATCCGCAACCTCGCGCGCAATCTAAAGTCTTGCCTCGCGCCCTGAGGGCTAGTCCTCGCGTTCCTGCTCGCTAATGAGGTCCATCAGTTCTCCCTCCTCAGGAACTTCCTCTGTCGGGATGCGGTAGTCACCGCCGAGCCATCGGCCAAGGTCGATAGTCTTGCAGCGTTCGGAACAGAACGGCCGAAAGTCCGGGACCAAAGGTTTACCGCAAACAGGACAAGGCGCTTTGCGTTTGCGCATGCGTTTTTCGTCCAGGCGTCTGATCTCAGCCATCTCGGCCCTCGTCTTCAATTTCCATCCGAGTTCGTTCATACCCCGACCGCCCCTCAAGTGCCAAGCTCCCACCCAATCGCCGGTTGGTCTCGGTCAGGGCTTCGGCTCCAGGGCCCTTGAGAAAGGCTGCTACGCCAGGCGCCACGACGAGACGCGGCCGGGCTATCCCGACCGTCTCGCGCAAAGCGTAGCGTAGAGCTTCATAGGCCAGGGTCTCAGCGCTCGGCCCCGGCTCGCCGGGTTGGCGCAGCATGGTTTCGGCCGGCCCGGCCTGAACCCGCCGGCGCGTGATCTCGAACAAGCCTGCCCGGGTCCAACCATGGGTGATCGAGCCCCAAGGATCCTCGACCAAACTCGAACGGATTTGCTCCAACACCTGCTCCCGGTCAGAGGGCCGGGCAAGGCGCGGGAAATCGACCACGATCAGACCGGAGAGCCCGCGCAAGCAGATCTGGCGCACCACTTCCCGGGCAGCACGCAGATTGAACTCCAACAGTCCACTCCCGTCGGCAAACCCTTCAGCGGTGTTGATATCGATCGCCACCAGCGCTTCGGTCCGCTCAATCACCAACTCGCCACCACCGGGGATATTGACCTTCGAAGAAACCAACGTCTCAATTTCATCAACAATGCCCCGCTCAGCCAACAGAACACCATCCCGACTTTCAGTGACAAGCGTGTCGGGATACCGGTCCAAGAGCGCGGCGATGGGCCCTGGCGAGCGCAACAGCACCGCCGGCGGAACAGCGGCCTCAACATCCTGCTTAATTCTAAGCCATAGGCCGATCAATTCATCCGCCTCCCGCCTTAGCACCTCGCTATCGACACCCCGCGCCAGCGACCGGGCGACCACCCCGAGATCATCGGTCACGACATCTTCCAAGCCGCCGCGGATCCGCTTCCGCTCGGCCTTGTTGGTGATCCGAGAGGACAGTGAGATGCCGGGACGCGTTGGGGTCAACACCATGTATCGGCCCTGAAGGTCGATCGCCGTACCGGCTTTCGGCGCCTTGTCGCCCTTTCGGTCTCGGGTCATCTGAACCAGAACGGCGGCCCCCTCGACAATACCGGCACCTTCCAATAAGGCACTCTCATTGCCGATATCCAAGAAGGCGATGCGGCCGCGATCTCGTACCGATGTGGCACGCGCCAGCACGATCTCCCCCACCCGGGACATCGACCTCGGACGTTCGATCGCCAGGTCGATCACAATGCCATCGCTGATCACAACCGCTCGGGTCTCACCCGGCGATCGGTCGATCAGAATTTCTTCCGGACTAGTCATCGCCTTTTCGATGCTTGAAGCCAACGGCGCGCAACAAGCCGTAGGTCTCGTGCAGCGGCAATCCGACCACGTTGGAATAAGACCCGCGCAGGAAATCAACATAGGCCGCCGCCAAGCCTTGGATCGCATAACCGCCGGCCTTGCCGTTCCATTCCGATGATGCGAGGTAGGCGTCGGTCTCGCCTCGGTCCAAACGCTTAAAACCGACCACGGTCTCGACCAAACGCTCGCTCACCGCACCGGCCGGGTTGGCCAGAACGACTGCACCCAAAACCCGATGACGACGGCCTGACAGCAAGTCGAGGCAGCGGCGGGCTTCAGTCTCATTGGTTGCTTTGGGAAGAATACGCCGGCCACAGGCGACGACAGTATCGGCTGCAAGCACGAAACATCCCGAATGCCGAGTGGCGACCGCTTCGGCTTTGGCACGCGCGATCCGGGCGGCGTAAAGGCGCGGCAACTCGGCTTTTATTGGTGTTTCGTCGATGTCGGCCGGATCGATTTCATCGGCTGTAAGTCCGATTTGAGCCAAGAGGTCGACCCGCCGCGGAGAGGCCGATGCCAAAATGAAGCGCGCGCCATTGGGCGCGCGCAGGATCGATTCTGAGTTTGTGGCCATCTTGGTCACCATCACGCGGGTATCCCCGCACGGGTCATTTAAAGCGGAAGGTGATTCGGCCCTTGCTCAGA
>JABIRP010000202.1 GCA_018699735.1 Rhodospirillaceae bacterium
ACCGAACCGCGAATTGTGAAGGTTGGAGAAAGCCAGCTCCGCACCATTTCGACGGTTACCCGAACCAATTGGGCCTACCGATCACCCGCGAGGTAAATCCAGCGGCTGGCCGAGGCACCTTCGTCGAGTATCCAGATTAAGCAGAGACGCGGCCGAGCGCTCAAAACCCTCCGTCCGCCGCACCGATCGCCTCGGCGACCTGCGGCAACAGGCCGAGAGCGTTGTCGCGCTCTATACCGCGTAACACATCCGCATCCAGGCCCAGTTCGGCGAGCCCTTTCACGGTAGCCGTCATGGTCGCTTCCGGTGCGAATGGATAATCGCTGCCGAACAGAACCTGACCGCTCTCGACCAATTCGAACAAAGCGCTAAAGGCATAGCGATTGGCCGAAAGTGCGGTGTCGTAATAGAGGCGTTTGAGCTCGGCGATAGCACCGTTCGGCACCTTCTCCTTGAATTCGGGACGCATTTCCAGGCGTGAAATACGTTCGGCCAGGAAGGGGATGGTGCCACCTGCATGCGAGAAGATGAAGCGGATGTCGCGACAGCGCGCGAAGGTTCCAGCGAACAATAGGCTGGTAACCGCCTTTGTGGTATCGAACGGGAAGTCGAGGGTCGCGGCCGGAATGTCACCCAAGGAATGACAAGCGCAGGGTGCCTCGGTTGGGTGAAAGTAGACAACCGCCTTGCGCCGGTTCAATTCGTCGAACACCGGCTGGAATTCCGGCTCTCCGGGATAACGCCCGCCGTAATGCGTCAACAGCCCGATCCCATCGGCCTTCAGGACATCGAGCGCATACTCAATCTCGCGCAAGCTGGCATCTACGTCAGGCAATGGCAGGCTAGCGAACAATCCAAACCGGTCGGGATGATCGCGCCGCATTTCAGCCGCGTACTCGTTGCAGAGCCTGGCCAGGTCACCCGCTGCGTCATCGTCTCCAAACCAGAGCCCGGGTGCGGAAATCGAGGTCACCGCAGTTTCAATGCCGTTGCGGTCCATCGCATCAATCGAGTGCTGTGGGCTCCAGTCCGGCATGCGCCCGGAGACAATCAAGCGGCCAATCCGCTCAGCCCCAACACGGCTTGCATATTCAGGCGGCAAAATGTGATGGTGCACGTCGATGCGATGGTTGGTCACTAAATGATCTCCGAAATTCTCCGAGTAGCCTAACTGTAGCCATACGCCGAACTCTGTCCAGGGAAGCATAGTGCCCCTTCGCAAGCCAACAGCGGCGCATTAGGAGACATAAAATGTTCGATGGGTTCGAGAGCCGAACTGTCCAAACCTCCGAAACCGAGATCTTTTTTCGGATGGCTGGCCAGGGCCCGCCGGTTCTGTTGATCCATGGCTTTCCGCAAACCCATGTCTGCTGGCATCAGGTGGCACCAGCATTGGCCGAACGGTATTCCGTCGTCGTCCCGGACCTGCGTGGTTATGGCGCCAGTGGCAAACCAGCGGCGTCACGCGATCATTCCGCCCATTCCAAACGAGCGATGGCACAGGACCTGGTTGAGATCATGACGGCACTCGGACACACGCGTTTCGCCGTCGCCAGCCACGACAGAGGTGCGCGGGTCGGCTATCGCATGGCGCTTGATCACCCGGAGAAAGTGACGCGGCTTTGCTCACTTGATGTGATCCCAACCCTGAACACCTGGGAAAGTGTGAACAGGGACCGCGCGGTCGGGGCTTTTCATTGGTCGTTCCTTGCTCAGCCTGCACCACTGCCGGAAACCATGATCGGACATGATCCCGATCTGTTTTACCAAAGACTGATGGACAGTTGGGCGGCGAGCGGCTTCGAGTTCGACCCATCGGCGATGGATGCCTATCTGACGGCCATGCGAAATCCTGCCGCGATCGAGGGGACCTGCGAGGATTATCGTGCTGGTGCCGGCATCGATGTTGAGCATGACGCGGCCGACCGCACCGCCGGGCGAAAGATCGCCTGCCCAATTCTCTTTCTTTTCGGAGCGGACCGCGATGTCGGGGGCCCGAAGGGCAATAGCGACCCCCTGGGGGTCTGGCGCGAGTGGTGTTCGGCCAAGGTTACGGGTGGCCCGGTCACCTGTGGTCATTTCCTGCCCGAGGAGGCGCCAGAGGAGGTTGTCGCATCACTGATCGAGTTTATCGGTTGAGCGATGGCAAATATTGCTCGACCAAAATTCTCTTACTCAATGGTCACATGCCTGAGATGATGCCAGCCAACGTTCGAATGAGTTAAACCAAAGGAGCCGCCCGATGATTGATCTGCACTATTGGCCGACGCCGAACGGCAAGAAGGTCACGATCCTGCTAGAAGAATGCGGTATGCCGTATCGCGTCGTACCTTGCAACATCGGGGCTGGTGATCAGTTCAAGGACGAGTTTCTGAAGATCAACCCGAACAACCGCATGCCGGCCATGTTGGATCGCGAACCGACCGATGGCGGCGAACCCGTTGGATTGTTCGAGTCCGGCTCGATCATGGTCTATGTCGCCGAGAAGGCTGGGCGCTTCCTGCCCGCCGACCTGCGCCCACGACATGATGTCATGCAATGGGTTATGTGGCAGATGGCAAACCAGGGTCCGAAATATGGGGAGTGCGGCCATTTTCGCCGACTGGAAGACACCTACGGCGACCAATCCTACGCGGTGGCCCGTTTCACCGACGAGACCAACCGCTTGTACGGCGTCATGAACAATCAACTTTATCTGACCAAGTATCTCGCCGCCGATCAGTACACGATCGCTGACATGATCTGCTATCCCTGGTGCGTCAACTGGAAGAACCAGGGCCAGGACATGGAGGAGTTCAAGTACGTCAAACGTTGGTTCGAGGAGTTGAGTGAACGCCCGGCGGTCCAGCGCGGCATGGCGGTCGGGTCCGACTTATCGGTTGATCAATCGACGCTCAGCGAAAAAGAGCGCGTGGCCAGGCGCAAACTGCTCTACAACCAACGGGCTCGGCCAGTTCCAGAATAACGCGCTCGGAGATAAAGGCATGACCTACACCATCGTCGCGCGGTGCGATGAGACCAAGCGGCTCGGCATCGGCATCGCGACCTTTTCGCTTGGGGTTGGGGGTTATTGCCCCTTCATGGCACGCGGTGTGGCAGCGCTCTCGACACAGGCTTTCGCCAATCCGGCTCTGGGTCCGATGGCCGTGGGCGCCCTAGCCGAAGGCGCATCCCCAGGTGCCGTCATGGACCAGCTGCAGAGCGCCGATCCAGGTTTCGGCTATCGCCAGGTCAGCATTGTCGGGCTCGACGGAACTGTCGCCATGCACACGGGCGAGGGATGTAGAGGCTGGGCCGGGCACGAGATCGGCGACGGTTTCGCCGCCTTCGGCAACGTCCTTTCCGGCCCTCCCGTGGTCGCGGCGATGGCTGAGGATTTTCGCCAAAGCGACGGTCAGGAGTTATCCCTGCGGCTGTTGCGGGCTCTTGAGGCTGGGCGCGATGCTGGCGGTCAAGCCGGCGCGGGCGGTGTACATCTCACAGAGCGTTCTGCCGCCTTGATCGTGCGCGGTGACGACATCGTCGAGGACCTGGACCTCAGGGTCGACCTTCACGATGACGCCATCACCGAGTTGGTGCGCGTGCATGCAGGCTACACGCCCTATTTACCGTATTACACAATGCGCGCCCGCGATCCGGCCAACACGCCTGGCCAGGATGTTTGGGCCAAGGACAATCTCGGCGACTCCGCTTGAGATTGCGTCGAGCGCGTGCCACGGTTCGCCCTGGGGAGCAAACCAGAAGGCAGAACTTACCATGGCCAAAAAGAAGATATCCGGCGAAGACCTGAAAGGGCTCGCGGCCGATTTAACGGAACTCTTGCGTATACGCACATTGCCAATCGGCATGAAGTTGTTCGAAGACAAAGATGAAATGATGGCGATAAAGGGCGTGCGCACACCCACGCCCGGTGACAACTTCACGATGTGCCAGCTCGTCACCCAGGTACGAACCGCTGGCACCACTCTTGGTATTGTGCATGAGAACACCCGCATGTTCAGTAATTGCGGCGGTGTGGCCGGCCTGAACGCGCCTGGCGAAAGCTATCTTTCCGGCGAGCAAATGGATGGGGTCTGGTTCGACAACCGAGACGCATCGAAGGCACATCAGGACCAAATGGTTCGGGTACCGGCCGGTAAATACAACGGCATCGCGGCCTCACCCTTGCGCATGGGACGTCTCGACCCGCCTGACATTTGCCTGTTCTATGCCTCGCCCGGCCAGATGATTTTGTTCTTCAATGGCCTGCAGCACAGCCAATACAAGCGCTATGAGTTTTCGATTACCGGCGAGACCGCCTGTTCCGACAGCTGGGGCCGAGCCCTCGCGACCGGCGAGACCAGCCTATCGCTGCCATGTTATGCCGAGCGCAGATATGGCGGTGTGGCGGACGATGAGCTTCTGATGGCTTGCCCGCCGGACGAATTTCAGCGAGGTGTCGAGGGTTTGAAGGCGCTGTACAAGAACGGATTTCGATATCCCTACCCTTCGTACGGCGCCTTCGTCGATCCGGCGGCCGGTATGGCGAAGAGCTACGGCTGAAATACCGAACCGCTCTCTATCGGTCAGGCTCGCGTTCGACGTCGATGTCCTTCGCCGCGACCATGTCCTTAAGATCGGTTAATCGGTCCAGCATGGCATCGTCGACCTCAGTGCCGGCGATGACCATCAACTGGCCGTTTTTTGTGGTTATGTCGTCGACCAACCGATCGTTTCGCCGCAACATTTGGATCCCGACCTTGACAACCACAGTCCCGGGTGTGGATCCGGCAATCGGCGCCGGTTCTGTCGGCGCAGATGCGGATTTTGGGTCTAAGCGAGGTGCCACAATCGCGTCTTCGTCCAAGCCGGTCGGCAACTGAACCCTCGCGTACTCCTTGGCCGATTTCATCGGCTGACGCTTGGAGAGAACCCGGGTCAGCCGGTCAAGGAGCGTGCTCGGGGTAGCTGGCTTGAGGATGAAGGCGTTGGAGTCGAGTTCGACCGCCGCGCGAACCGCAGCCTGATCGGAGACACCGGTCAGCATGATTACCGGCATGTCCTGGCGCAAACCGTCCTGCCCCGTACGAATGGCTTTTAGCGCTTCCAGTCCATTCGTCGGCCGCATGTTAATATCGAGAAAAACCGCATCAACCGACAGGCTTTGCAAGGTGTTGAGTGCCTCGCTGCCATCCGCCGCGTCAATAAAGCGAATATTATCAACGTCCTGAAATACGGATTTTACGATCTTTCGTACGAAGGATTGATCGTCGACCAACAGCACATTGACCGCCCCCATGTTCTCGGAGATCGCTTTACGGAGCGCATCCATCGACATCAATCCAATCCTTTCAGCTCGCTCTCGATATTGGCCTCGCGAATGAAACCGAGGGTGGCGTCGATTGCCGTAAGCAGATGCTCTACGCCTGGGTCGTCGCAGAGGATGTCTTCACGCATAGCTTTTTCCTCCAGCGCCTCGGCAATCTCACCGCATACAACCGCACCTATCAGTTTAGACGCCCCCTTGATACGATGCGCGAAGTATTGAATATCATCCGCGTTCCGGGCCGTACGCGCGGCCCGCAGGGCAGCCGCATCCCGACTAGCGGAGCCTGCGAATTCCTCCAGCATTTCGGCAACGGTATCCGGATTTCGACCTACCATCGCGGTCAGCCAGACAAAATCAATTCGGGGATCCTGGTGCATCATCGTGGAGCTTCTAGTCGGTGACGGATTGCAAGGAAACCCCAAACAAATTAAATATTTTTCAAACCGACCTGAGTTCAACTCGAAGATTTGCAGATGCGCTTGCGTGCTTTCCAATCCGCACTAATCTTCACGAGTGAACCAAACTTCAAGCGAGACGAAAAATGATCGCCGTCCAGCTGATCGAAGAGACCGCGCACGCGCTAATGAGCCGAGCGACGATTGACATCCCGGCCGACTATCTCGCCGGCATCAAGGCAATGGTCCAGCGCGAGGAGGGTGAGCTGTCGTCTTTCGTGCTGCGGGCCATGTTGGAGAACTATGAGGCTGCGACCGAAGATCGGCGACCGATGTGCGCCGATACCGGTGTGCCGCGCTACTATGTGAAGTCCGGCAACGAAGCACGGATCGAAGGCGGATACGTGGCGCTCGAACGAGCCCTTCGCTCGGCAACAGCGCGAGCAACCAAGGATGTCCCGATGCGCCCGAACCGGGTGCACCCGCTCTGGCGCACCGACCACGACAACAATGTCGGCATCAACGCACCGGAAATCGAATACAGTTTCGAGCCCGATGGCGAGTGGATCGACGTCACGACGGTCCACAAGGGCGGTTTGTTCGGCACCGATTATCGGATGCTGTTTCCGGGTGACGGCATTGATGGCATCAAGCGGTTCTTTCTCGATTCCGTTATCGCTTTTGGCAAGCGTGGGCTCGCGTGCCAGCCGGCGATCATCGGTATTGGCCTCGGCGGTTCCAAAGACACCAGCATGGTTCTCGGCAAGCAGGCGGCGTGCCTTCGAACAGTCGGTGAAGCTAACCCCGACTTGCGCATTGCCGAATTGGAGGAAGAATTGAAAGAACTCGGCAACAGCGTCGGCATGGGAGCGATGGGGTTCGTTGGATCCTCCATGGTCGTCGATTGCCACATAGAGGTCGGATACACCCACACGGGCGGCATGCCGATGAGCGTGCATGCCTTCTGCCTCTCCTCACGCCGCGCAACCGCCCGGATCCATCCCGACGGAAAGGTCGAGCATCGCACCGACCCCCGTTGGTTTACGCCCTACATGCGACGGGACACGGTCGAGTGGTTGCCCCCGATCGAAGACGACAGACAGCTTGCCTAGTTGGCAGACAGCTTGGGCCGAAGGCCCGAGACCCGCGCTGGAACGACATCGAGAACTAGAATGACCCCGGCCCGCAATCAGGAAAGCGACAACACGCAAGCGAATAGTGCCGAAACCGTGTTCACGACCGCCTTGGAGAACGCGATCGCTTTTCTACGCCAGGGAAAGGGTGTTCAAAGCATTGGCTTCGTAAAGCTTGCACTCGTGTTATTTCCAGAGCACCCCGAAGGCCATGTGTTAGGCGCCGATATATTTTGTCGATTTCAGGTTGGTTCCGATTTTGATCGCACAGTCTCAAGGCTTCGAATTTTGGGTGCCCCGGACGAAATGTTGGACCTTTTTCAGCTCAAGAAAGCGCAATTCCTCGGAGGCCGGCTCACCGATACAGAAATCGCCGAGTTCGAGGTGCGGCATGCCGGCAACGAGTCGATCCGTCGGTTGTGTCTGCAATATCTCCTGGGCGCAAAAAAGCTCACCTTGGCAACAAGAAGCGCTCGATCCCTGGTCGAACAGTTTTCCACATCTGGCGCGGCACTGTTGGATGCCGCAGGCTGTTTTTCACATGTAGGAGAAATAGCGGCATCGCTGAGCACGTTTCAACGCGTCGTCGAGATCGATGCCGATCGCGCCGGACTGGCTATCGAACGCATTCGTACAATCCACCGCAATCGCGGTGACACTGGGTCGTTGTTCACATGGACGCGCCGCCTGGTGGTCCGAGATCCGAGTACAAGCCCCGCAGTCACCACCCTGAAGGACTGGTCCCTACCATCGGGGCGGCGTATGTCATTGTCAGATTTTGCAACACTTGGACTGAGCGACGCGGTAGACGGGCTAGCTGGCCGCATCATGGCAGCCATCCCACGAGGTGAAATTAAGGACAGCGCCGGCTCCGATATTGAGGAGGAATTCGACCGGCTGGCGGAGGCCGTCATGGCCGAGCTGGATCGGCCTTCTGGCGGCCCCCAAGTACACAAAGTCAAACCCCGCTCGCCGGCTGAAGCCATGTTATCGCTGCTGGTCGACGGGATGCTTATGCGGTTGGAACCAAAGCGCGCATCGGCTGTATTGGCCCGATATCTGGGCGCCGACCCAGGGGGGAAATCCGAGAATCTAGCCGGCGCTAACACGCAAATGGTGACCCGTGCCGCTGCCGCCGACGCAATGGCGCGGTCACTGGGAACCGGTACCGCCTCCCGCATTCAAAGTGCCGATTTGGTGGTTACCTGCGTCACGTGGGGCGATGTTTACAAGAACCACACAGCTCAAGGGTTTTTCCCCCAACTCGCCAAGGCCCTGAAGGCCCGACCGACGTCGGTTTGGCGTGATGTTAGAGTTTTGGTGGTCACGACCGATGCCACTGGATTGGAAGACGCTTGGAATAATCTGCGGCCGGATGACGACTGTAGGTTGGAGGTTTTGGTCTTTGATACGAAGTGGACCAGAGCGCTTAACGGGCAATTGTTGTCAAGTTGCCTACTCTTCACAGCGATGCTGATCGCCCGACACGGTCACCCGGACTTCATTCCATTTTTTCCCGAGCAACTCGTTCCGGACGATCTCTTGACGGTTTTCTCAGATCGGCAGAGTTCCGATCGAGGGGGAATGATTTTCTATCCTGCGGTCACATACGAGACCGTTCCAGGAACGGACACCAACCCCTTAGATGCGATGTCGCCTCGCTATCTACCCGGACGCGTCAGTTTCACCGAGAAGAGAATGCCCGGTGAACACATCGTTGATCGCATTGGGCATCCGTTTGTCGCCCACGGTGGGGCCGCACGCATACTTTGCGCTCAGCCTCAAATGGTGTTCATTTCGCATGAGTATTTATCCGAACTCGCGTTTCCGCATTGGAGCCAAATGGATAACGGCTTGCTTGATTTGTTCATGGCGAGCGGTATCGAAATCGATGACAGATCGTTTCTGGAGAGTTTCGAGGAGTGTGGTGTCGGCGGCATCGAGTACAACCCAGGTGTGGTCGATTTCACGTTACGTGCAGATTATACCGAGACCACAAAGCAACCGGTCGCGGGTTTCAGGACACTGATGAAGCGATGTGGTTTCGTCACCCCGGCACGGCTGCGGGCCATGCGCTATCCATACCACTTTGGCAGACCGAACCCGACCACAACGGCTTTACTCGACTTGGAAAGCGCTATCATAGTGTTGGCGCTCGAATTACTGGGACATGAGATCCCCCCACAACGGTATTACGGACTGACGCCCAAGATGGCAAAGCGGCTTATCCTGCGGGGTCAGGTCAGCGCAAAAGGGGAGACATTGGCATGACGACGCTGCCAAATAAGGAGCAAGCCTCCGGCCGACTGCGCGAAGTTCGCCTGACCACGCCGATCGGCCACGATCAGCTGGAAAAGCTTCGCATCGGCGACGTTGCCTATATTGATGGCGTGATTTATACCGCGCGCGAGGGGGTCTATCGCCGCGTCCTGGAGGACGGCATGGCCCCGCCGGTTGACTTCGCATCTCTGACCAACGTCAACTTCCATTGCTCACCGGCGGCAGCCGTCCAAGAAGACGGTAGCCTAAAAGTCAGTGCCGTTACCGCCACTGCGAGCTTCCGGTTCTCGAAATGGATGGCCCGCTGGTTTGATGTTTCAGGCGCCAAAGTCATCGTCGGCAAGGGCGGGATGTCAGAGGCAGATTACAAGCAACTCTTCGTGCCGCGCGGCGCGGTCTATCTGACCACGGTTGGCTACGGTACGGGTGCCTTGCTCGGTCGCGGTATCACGCGCGTGCGCGATGCCCATTGGCTCGATGAGCTTGGCGTCGCCCAAGCGATGTGGGTGCTCGAAGTAGAAAAATTCGGGCCGCTTCTGGTTGAGAGCGACCTTGAGGGCAACTCGTTGTTTGAAGAAAATAATCTCCAAATCAATGCCGGCCTGGACAAGCTTTATGAGGGCTTGAAACGCCCGAGCTTGGCACGCTATGGCGAAACCGATGACCGGGGCGAGGAATTGATCTGATGGATGCAGCCAAATTAACGCGCCCAACATCGCTGGCCGAAATGAGAGAGCGCTTTCAGCGCTTTCGCACGCCGGAGGGCACCAAGCGCGCGCTCGCGTTCAAGCCACGCCCGAGTGATGTGTTCGTCGCCACCTACCCCAAGTCCGGCACGACCTGGATGCAGCAGATTGTACACGGGCTTCGGACCGGCGGCTCAATGGCGTTTGATGAGATCACAGAGGTCGTGCCCTGGATCGAGATGGGCTTCGATATGGGCATTGATATCGAGGCCGAGCAGTTCGCAAACCCGCGCGCCTTCAAATCTCATTTGAACTGGGAGGATCTGCCCAAGGGCGGGCGCAACATCTATGTCATTCGAGACCCGAAAGATGTCGTCGTTTCATTCTACAATTTCATGATCGGCTGGTATCTGGAGCCGGGCTCGGTCTCGTTCGAAACCTTCGTCAACGACCAGTTCTGCGTTGGCTCCCGCAGCGGTCGGTATTGGGAACATGTTCTATCCTGGTGGCCGACGCGGGGGCGCGACGATTGCCTGCTGGTCGCCTACGAGGACTTGAAGGAGACCCCTCGGGCTCAAGTCATGCGGGTCGCAGAATTCATCGGCCTGGACGCATCCGATGAGACCATCGATATCGCGACCCGTCAGTCCGGGTTTGAATTCATGAAAGCCCACGAGCATCAATTCGACGACCATCTGGTAGCCCAAACCCGTGACGAGATCTGCGGCATTCCGCCCGGTGGCGCCTCATCCAAACTTGGATCTGGTGGCGTTCGCCCGCAATTAACCTCGGAACTTAATGCCAAGCTCGACGAAATCTGGACCGGGACGATCGGGTCGGAGCTCGGGTTCGCGGATTACTCCGCACTCAGAGGATCGCTAAATACCGCATCATGAGGGGGGGTTATTCTGGAGCGGCCTTCTCCGGTGGCTGAATGAAAACCACCAGAACCAGGACAACGACACTCATAAACGTGTAGAGGCCGAAAGCATTGAGAAAACCGATCATCTGCGCCTGATCTGTAAGCTCAGCACTCAGTCGCGCAAGATCGAGCATATTGCTTAGATCATAGGTCGCGGAACTACCGAAACTTTGAAGCGCATCGCTATACGGATTGATGAATTCACTTAACTGGGCACGCTCCCGTGTCGAGACCCGAATAACCGTGGTGACGCTCAAGGATATAAATATCGTAGAGCCGACATTGCGCAGAAGATGATAGACCGCCGAGGTTTCGGCCATGTAGTTGTTTGGGATACGGGCGAAGGTTGAGACCGTCAAAGGGACCCAGATCAGTCCAACCGCTAAGCCCTGAACAAAACTCGCCAACATGACGTCAAGCATGGAAACGCCCATGGTAAAGTTCATCATGTGCCAGCCAGACCAGGCCTGCATGAGAAACCCGATCGCAATTCCAACACGGGGGTCCACCCGGTTGACCCAATTAGCGAAAAAGAATCCAAAGACGGCCCCGACACCGCGACCGGCAATTAATAGGCCGATAATGGATTCCGGATACCCACCCAAATCCTGCAGCATGACCGGCAACAAAACCATGGGCGTAAAGTTCAGCATGCCGTAAACGGTGACGATTATCAGCCCGAGTGCGTAATTTCGATTAACCAGGAGGCCTAGGTTGAGCAAAGGCGCCCGCGACAATAGGCTATGGAGAATATAGACGCCGAAGGCTGAAATGCCGATTGCGGTTTCGGTGAGGATCTCTGTCGACTCAAACCAATCTGCTCGCTGGCCGCGATCCAAGATCAACTGCAAGCACGCAAGTGCTGTCGCCAACCCAAGGAAGCCCGTCCAGGCGAACCCGACACGCTCCTCTCGGCCTCTGTCCGGCAGTAAGGCCCATAACATGCCGGTCGCCGCGACACCCAATGGGACGATCATGAAAAATGCAAAGCGCCAGTTATAGAGCTCACTCAGAAATCCGCCCAGAACTGGTCCGATAATTGGCCCAACCACAACCCCCATGCCGAAGATCGAAGTCACAACGCCATGTTGGTGTTTCGGAAAACTACTCAGCACCACGGTCTGGGCTAAGGGGATCAATGGAGCTCCCAGACCGCCTTGCAAAATTCGAAAGAAGACCAGCTGCTCAAGGTTTTGCGACAGACCGCAAAACAGCGTCGCCAAGGTAAAACCGACGAGGCAGGTCAGTATAACCAGACGCCAGCCCCAGCGACCAGTCAGCCAACCCGTCATTGGCGTGACCACGGCTGTCGCCAGGATATTGAACGTCATCGTCCATGAAATCTGGTCCGGGCTCGCCGATAGAGAGCCCTGCATTTGCGGCAGGATGACGCTGACAATGAGAATGGTCATCGAGTACAGCGTCGCCATGACGACAACCGCGCTCAACAGCCACCAACGCCGATGATCAGCGGTGGTGTCCATATTGGATACGGCGGTTGTCATGCTTGAAGCTGCTATCCGGAGACGGATGGCCAGACGACGACTGAAGGCCAGCCCAAGCTAGATAGAGTTCGTCAATCTACGCTCGGTGACAAGATCGAAAACCTGATTTTCCGGAGCGCGGTCAAATTTGGTATCCGAGGTACGGATCAAACTCTAATAATCCAGGAAGCTCCGAAGCTTCCGCGACCGGCTCGGGTGTTTCAGCTTGCGCAGCGCCTTGGCTTCGATCTGGCGAATGCGCTCGCGGGTGACGCTGAACTGTTGGCCAACCTCTTCCAGGGTGTGGTCAGTGTTCATACCGATGCCAAAGCGCATACGGAGCACACGCTCTTCACGCGGCGTCAGGCTGGCGAGCACACGGGTCGTGGTTTCACGCAGGTTTGCCTGGATCGCGGCGTCGAGTGGTTGAACCGCATTCTTGTCCTCGATGAAGTCGCCCAGGTGACTGTCTTCCTCGTCGCCAATCGGGGTCTCGAGGCTGATCGGTTCCTTTGCAATCTTGAGGACCTTGCGCACCTTCTCCAGCGGCATGACCAGCTTCTCGGCCAGTTCTTCCGGGGTCGGCTCACGGCCAATCTCGTGCAGCATCTGACGCGAAGTGCGAACCAGCTTGTTGATCGTCTCGATCATATGCACCGGAATGCGGATAGTGCGCGCCTGATCGGCGATCGAACGGGTGATCGCCTGGCGGATCCACCAGGTGGCATAGGTCGAGAATTTGTAGCCGCGACGGTACTCGAACTTGTCGACCGCCTTCATCAGGCCGATGTTGCCTTCCTGGATCAGGTCGAGGAACTGCAGGCCTCGGTTGGTGTATTTCTTGGCGATCGAAATGACCAAGCGCAGGTTGGCCTCGACCATTTCCTTCTTCGCTCGCCCGGCCTCGCGCTCACCCTTCTGCACGGTCTGGACGATGCGGCGGAACTCGCCGATCGGCAGGCCAGCATCTTCGGCAACGGCGGAGAAATTATCGCGAATTTCGGCGATCTCACCGGCATGCTTGGTGACGAACCGGTTCCAACCTTTACCCTTCAGCTGAGACACGCGCTCGGCCCAATTGGGATCGAGTTCGCTGCCGAAATGCTCTTTCAGGAACTCCTCGCGTTTGACCGTGGACCGGGTCGCCATCCGAAGCAGGCGGGTTTCCTGACCCGTGAGGTGGCGGTTCAAATTGTAGAGCTGCTCCACCAAGGCCTCGATGCGGCCGTTGTTAAGGCGCACGCCTTCCATCAGCTCGACCAGCTCGTCGCGCAGCTTCTCGTAGCGCCGTTCGCTCTGGGTCGACAACTCCTCGCCCTTTTGCAAGCGCTGAATACGCCGGGCCTGGGCCCGGGCCAGTTTGGCGTAGGTCTCGGCGATTTTATCGAAGGTTTCTAAAACCATCGGCAGGAGTTGAGCTTCCATTGCCGCTGGCGACAGGTTGTTCTCCTGGCCATCATCTTCATCATCGTCGTCACCGGTTTCGCTATTCGCGCTGGCGTCCGCGGTCTCGCTTTTTCCTTCTTCGTCACCCTCCGAACCATCGGTTTTGGCGACCGCGTCCTTGCCGTTCGCCTTAGCCGGCTCGGCCTTGGCATCCTTGGCTGCCGGGACCACGACACCATCGACAGGTGTCGGAGGCACGGCGCCGTTGCCGGGCTGATTGTTCGCCGCATTGGCTTGGTTCGCTGCATTGGCGACACCTTCCGGCGTGCCGCCAAAGGTGGCGTCAAGATCGATGACGTCACGCAGCAGAACCGTGGATTCCTTCAAAGCATCGCGCCATTGGACCAGAGCCTTGATCGTCAGCGGGCTCTCGCAAATGCCGCCGATCATCATCTCGCGGCCGGCCTCAATACGCTTGGCAATGGCGATCTCGCCCTCGCGCGACAGCAATTCAACGCTGCCCATCTCGCGCAAATACATCCGCACGGGATCGTCTGTCCGACCGACATCATCGTCAGCGACATTACCGACCGGGTTGGCCTCTGCCTTTTCTTCGGTGGCAGGTTCCTCGGTCTCTTCGGCTTCGACGACATTGACGCCCAGCTCGTTCAAGCCGGACATGATATCCTCGATCTGCTCGGAAGACATCTCGTCTTGCGGTAAGGCGGCATTGACCTCGTCATAGGTCAGATATCCGCGTTCCTTACCCTTTTTGATGAGATTCTTGACGGCTTGATTTACGTTGTCCATCAAGGGGCCATCGGGGGTCTCCTCCCGGTCTCGGCCCTCTTCCTCGGTCGCCAGCGCCTGCTTCGCCATACTTGCCTCGAGTTTGCCGTACCTGCGGTATAACACTATTGGGCTTGCTGCCGCGCCCGATTGGGCCGGTCAGCGCGCTTCCGTAAATTGCGGTCCCTGATTTATCGCTTCCAACGCCGATCGGAGCGATAAAACCCGGTTCCAATTCGCTTCGTTCAGATCCTCCGCGACCGCCCTCTGCGCCTCGACCAGCTGCGCCTCAAGCTGCGGCTTGCCGATACGCGACATCAATTCCAACAACCCCTCCCGCGCCTGCGCGAGCCCGGTCCCGGACCTTGCAAATGCGGCATGTTCCAGCGTCTCTGCCGCTAACAATCCGTCGCATGTTTCCGTTAAACCGACCTGTCCGAGATTGCGCACAAGCCCGTCGGAGTCAAGTGCTGGTTCGGCCCATGCAATCTCTATGATCTGCTGGCGCAGCTTGTCAAGGAACGGATCGTCAAACGCCAGCATACCAAGCGGCTCGCCGACCTCTTCAATTAAGGCAGGATGCCGAACCAGCGTCGCCAAGAGAACCTGCTGCTGACGGCGCCCTAGCGCGCGTGTCGCTTCCGACCTCGCAGCTCTAGCACCGCGGGGAGCAACCGGCGCCGGTCGCCATTTTCCGCCGATCTGACGCATTCGGCCACCACCGCGGGCACCGAAGCTTTCGCCACGCTGGTCACGACGTTCGTCGCGAATCCTGCTTTCTATATAGTCGGTATAGGCCTCCTGAACCGCGCGATCGGAGATCTGGCGGACCCGGTCGCGAATTCGGCGATGAAAATCCGCGCGCTGCTCCGGCGTCCCGCTGCCGCCCCGGGCTCGCTCGTCCTCCCACAACACTTCGGCCAACGGGCGCGCGCCATCCAGAACTTCTTGCATCCCCTTGGTGCCACCCTGAGTGATCAGGTCGTCTGGATCCTGGCCGGCGGGCAGTTTGGCAAAACGCAGAGAGTGACCGGGCTTGAGCACCGGCAAAACCCGCTCGGCGGCTCGAGCGGCAGCATTTTGACCGGCCACGTCGCCATCGAAACAGAGGACCGGCTCGGCAGCCAACCGCCAGAGCTCGACGATCTGGTCCGGGGTCAACGCGGTGCCGAGTGGCGCTACCGCGTGCCCGATGCCGGCCTGAGCCAGCGCGATTACATCCATGTAGCCTTCAACCACAACGACGGAGCCAACCTTGCGGGCCGGCTCGCGAGCCTGGGCCAAGCCATACAGCACCTGACCTTTGTGAAAAACCGGGTTATCGGGTGAATTCAGGTACTTAGGCTGGCCATCGCCCATGATGCGACCGCCAAATGCGATGACCCTTCCACGCCTGTCGGTGATCGGGAACATCACCCGACCCCGGAAGTAATCGTAGGTTTCGTCGCGATCTTCGGCCTGTTTTATTAGGCCTGCCTCAACCAACAGGTCCGGCTCGACCCCCTTGACCACCATGGCCTTTCGCAAGGCGCCACGCTCGGCCGGGGCAAAACCAAGCCGGAAGGTCGTGATCGTATGATCCGACAATCCCCGGCCTTTCAGATAAGCGAGCGCTTCCGCCCCGCCGGGCTCATGTAGATTTCGCTCGTACCATAAGCAGGCGGCCTCAATGGCGTCGGAGATCGTTTTGCGTCGAACCTCCTGGCGTTGGGCCTCCGGGGTCTGGCGCGGCACCTCCATTCCGGCCATACCAGCCAGCTTTTCGATTGCCTCGACGAATTCAAGCCCCTCGGTCTCGCGCACGAAGGTAATGATGTCGCCGTGCGCGCCGCAGGCAAAGCAATGGTAGAAACCCTTCTCGTCGACGACACTCATCGACGGTTTGCGATCGCTGTGGAACGGGCAAAGCCCCAGGAATTCACGGCCCTTGCGCTGTAATCGGACCCGGCGACCAATAACCTCGGATACCGGCACCCGCGCCCGCAGCTCTTCCAGAAAGTCGTTAGGAAAGCTCATCGCGGCTGGGCTCACTCAGATTGTGTCATTGGGCTCGACAACCATCATACCAACTAGGGCAGGCGAAAGCACGCGACGGAGACGAATTTCAACCTCAATTGAAAATATTTTCCAACCTTGACCCAGATCAAACACGAACGATTTTTTGGGTGGCATGTTCCGATTAGTAATTACGGAAGGAATTCGGATGCAAGATCAGGCACAAACAGGCGGGCAGCGCGGAGAGTTCTTTGGGTTCCTATTCCTCACCGTCGTCTTGGCCCCAATCATCTCCATCGCCGTTGTCGGCGGGTATGGGTTCCTGACGTGGATGTATCAGGTCTTCGTCGGCCCCCCGACGATCTGAGACCCCAGAACCCAAAAGTCACCCAACCGGAGTTCGAGGCATGCGCGCTGAACCGCGTTTCGACCCATCACGCCGCGCCTTTCTAAGGACGCTCACACCAGACGCGCCTGGTGCCAATCGATTGCCTTGGAGCGATCCGGTTCGGTTGGCCGAGCTTTGCACCCGGTGTGGCGATTGCCTGCCGGTCTGCGATGAGGGGGTTCTGGTATTCGGTGATGGAGGATATCCGACGGTCGATTTCGAGCGCGGTGGCTGCACGTTCTGCGGTGACTGCGCGTCGGTCTGCAAAGCAGATGTTTTTGCGGTTGCACGGGCACAGCCATGGTCTTTCACAGCGCATGTCGGGTCCGATTGTCTCGGCGCCAGGGGCATCGTCTGCGACGCCTGCCGTGAGAGCTGCGAGTTGGGCGCGGTCAGGATTGTCCGCGCCGTCGGAGCGGCACCAATTGCCACTATCGAACCGGAGAAATGCACCGGTTGCGGTTTCTGCGTATCGGTCTGCCCGGCCGACGCGATCAGTTTTAGCGAGGGAAGTAGAGGGACAGAGGGATGAGTGGAGATCTACACGTATCAAGCCTGCTCGTGCAGGCAAGCCCAACCGAGATACCAATGATCGCCAGTGCGATCGCGAAATTCTCCGGCGCCGAGGTTCTGCCAGTTAAAGAAGGCGAGACCGGCAAGCTTATCGTTACGCTCGAAACGACGGGCGAGAGCGAGATCATGGACAATTTGCAAGCAATCCACGCCATGCGCGGCGTGATGACCGCCAGCCTTGTCTATCACCAAGTCGAAACCGACTACGCGGACGAGTGAGGAAATGACGATGAAACTGACACGACGCGAATATATGAAAGCCAACGCTGTTGCAGCCGCGGCGGCGGCGGCGGGAATTGCCGCACCGGCAGCAGCTGCCAACTTGGTAACCGACGCCCGCAAGACGGAGTTGACCTGGCAAAAAGCGCCCTGCCGTTTCTGCGGCACCGGTTGCTCGGTCATGGTCGCGACCAAGGGCGGCAAGGTGGTCGCCACTCACGGTGACGCCAAGTCGCCGGTCAATCGCGGCCTGAACTGCGTTAAGGGCTACTTCCTCTCCAAGATCATGTATGGCGAGGACCGGTTGACCCAACCGATGTTGCGCAAGACCAACGGAAAATACGACAAGAACGGCGACTTCACGCCGATTAGCTGGGACGAAGCCTTCGACACCATGGCCTTCCACTTCAAGAAAGCCTTGAAGGAGAAAGGTCCGAGCGCGATCGGTATGTTCGGCTCTGGTCAGTGGACGGTCTGGGAAGGCTATGCCGCTTCCAAGTTGTTCAAGGCCGGGTTCCGCTCAAACAACATCGACCCCAATGCCCGGCATTGCATGGCGTCGGCCGTCGGCGGGTTCATGCGCACCTTCGGCATCGATGAGCCGATGGGCTGTTACGACGATATTGAGCAGACCGACGCCTTCGTGCTTTGGGGCTCGAACATGGCGGAGATGCATCCAATTCTCTGGTCCCGTGTCGCCGACCGCAAGCTCAGCGCGCCGCACGTCAATGTCACTGTGCTCTCGACCTTTGAGAACCGTAATTTCGATCTGGCCGATGCCGGCATCGTCTTCACGCCGCAGACCGATCTGGCGATCCTCAACTTCATCGCCCGTCACATCATCAAGACCGGCAAGGTGAATAAGGACTTCGTCGCAAAACACGTCAACTTCCGGCGCGGCAACGACGATATCGGTTACGGGCTACGTCCAGAGCACCCCTTGGAAAAGGCCGCCAAGAACAACAAGAAGGCCGCCGGCTCCAAACCGATGACCTTCCAGGAGTTCACCAACTTCGTCGAGGCCTTCGACGCCAAGAGTGTGTCCGAGCTGTCGGGCGTTTCCGAGAAGCAATTGGTCGAACTGGCCGAGCTTTATGCCGATCCGAACAGAAAGGTCGTTTCGTTCTGGACTATGGGCGTAAACCAGCACACTCGTGGTGTGTGGGTGAACAACCTGATCTACAACATCCACCTACTGACCGGCAAAATTTCGCAGCCCGGCAACAGCCCGTTCTCGCTAACCGGTCAGCCGTCTGCTTGCGGCACCGCGCGCGAGGTCGGCACTTTCGCCCACCGCCTACCGGCTGACATGGTGGTCAAGAACGCCAAGCACCGGGCTTATGCAGAGAAGATCTGGAAGCTGCCGGCCGGCACCATCCCGGGCAAAGTCGGAGCCCACGCGGCCCTGCAAAACCGCATGCTGCGCGACGGCAAGATCAACGCTTACTGGATCCAGGTGAACAACAACCTGCAAGCCGCCGCTAACATGAACGAGGAGACCTATCCAGGGTATCGCAACCCGAAGAACTTCATTGTCGTCTCGGATGCCTATCCGACCGTCACCGCCCAGGCGGCCGATCTGATCCTGCCCACCGCGATGTGGGTCGAGAAAGAGGGTGCTTACGGTAACGCCGAACGCCGGACCCAGTTCTGGTACGAACTGACCCAGGCACCGGGCGAATCCAAGTCCGACCTCTGGCAGTTGGTCGAGTTCTCCAAGCGTTTCACCACCGATGAGGTTTGGCCGAAAGAAATGCTCGACGCAAACCCCGCGTATAAAGGTAAGACGCTCTACCAGGTGCTCTACCGCAACGATCAGGTCGACAAGTATCCTCTGTCCGAGACCAATGGCGCTTTCCCGAACCATGAGAGCACCGACTTCGGCTTCTACATCCAGAAGGGCTTGTTCGAGGAATACGCCACTTTCGGGCGCGGTAAGGCGCACGATCTGGCCTCCTTTGACACCTATCACAAGTCCCGTGGCCTGCGTTGGCCGGTAGTCGACGGCAAGGAGACACTGTGGCGCTTTCGCGAGGGCTTCGATCCCTACGTCAAACCCGGCAAGGGGGTCGAGTTCTACGGCAAGAAGGATGGGCGTGCGATTATCTTCGCCCTGCCCTACGAGCCCGCCGCCGAGGTTCCTGACACCGAGTATCCGTTCTGGCTGGTGACCGGCCGAGTGCTGGAACATTGGCACTCCGGGTCGATGACCCAGCGCGTGCCGGAACTCTTCAAGGCCTTCCCCGATGCCGTCGTCTTCATGCACCCAGACGACGCGAAAAAGGCCGGCCTGAGACGCGGTTCCGCCGTTCGGGTGAAATCCCGGCGCGGTGAGATCATCAGCCGGATCGAGACCCGGGGCCGCAACAAGCCGCCCCAAGGTCTGGTCTTCGTGCCTTGGTTCGACGCCAGTCAGCTGATCAACAAAGTCACGCTGGACGCGACCGACCCAATCTCGAAGCAGACCGACTACAAAAAATGTGCCGTTAAAATCGAGCCCGTGTGAGGTATGCCATGATCAGGAAAACCCTAATCGCAATCGGTGTATTGGCCCTGCTGTCGACTGGAATGTCGGGCGGGCTGGCGGCCGAAGAGAAAATCGCCACCCTCAGAGGTGCCGAGATGCAAACCCTGCCGGTGCCACCGGCGATGGGCAAAGTTGAGAACACGGATCTTCGACGGGGTCGCGCCTATCCAGAGCAACCCCCGACGATCCCGCATAAGATCCGGGACTATCAGATCGACAAACGGCTGAACAAATGCCTGACCTGCCATTCTCGGGCAGCGACCGCGGAAAGCCAGGCGCCGATGGTCTCGGTCACACACTTTATGGACCGTGAGGGCCAGTTCCTTGCCTCGATCTCGCCTCGACGGTACTTCTGCAACCAATGCCACGTGGTCCAGACTGACGCAAAGCTGCTGCTGAAGAACGACTTCCAGGACGTCGATTCCGTCCTCGGCAATGCGAAGAAGAATTAGGAGGGCCGAGCCCATGTCCATGCTCGACAATGCAAGGGCGCTGGCTGGAGTGATCCGGCGTCCCAGCGTCCACTTCAGCCTCGGCTTCCTGGCCTTTGGCGGCTTCCTGTTCGGGGTCGTCTTCTGGGGCGGGTTCAACTGGGCGCTTGAGGTGACCAATACAGAGGCCTTCTGCGTCGGTTGCCATGAAATGCGTGACAATCCCTTCGCAGAGCTCAAATCGACGGTGCATTACACCAATCGCTCCGGCGTGCGGGCGACCTGCCCGGATTGCCACGTGCCACATAACTGGACCGACAAGATTGCCCGCAAGACACAAGCCTCGAAAGAGGTATGGGGCAAGCTCTTCGGCACCGTCGATACCAAAGAGAAGTACGACGCCCACCGCCTGGAACTGGCAACCCGCGAGTGGGCCCGGTTCAAGGCCAACGACTCGCTAGAGTGTCGAAACTGTCACGACCTCGAATACATGGATTTCACCGCTCAGAGCAAGCGTGCCTCGAAACAGCACGAGACGTTCCTAGCGACCGGCGAGAAGACCTGTATCGACTGTCATAAAGGCATCGCTCACCGCCTACCGGATATGTCTGGGGTAAAGGGCTGAGCGAGCCTAGGTCAAACGAACTAAGTTGATTGGGGAGGAGACCGAGGTTCGGCTCCTCCCCAATCGCTCTTCCGCCTACCTCCCCCACCATTACGCTGACCTAAGATTGGCGCGAGTGCTCGGCGAGCACTGCGTTTTTTTCGTCTCCGAATTGTCAATGAGTGAACAGAGAAATGCGTCAATTGGCCAAATAATTGGGTACCGGGGCCCGGCTGATGAACAGCGCCGATCAAGTTCGTCAAGACTGCGGCGTTCGGGTCATGCGCGAAGGATTGCCGAACCGTGTTTCAAGGGCTTGCTGCGACGCTCCCAACGGGTTATACCCACGCCGCATCCCACGGTCGGGGAGTAGCTCAGCCTGGTAGAGCACTGTCTTCGGGAGGCAGGGGCCGGAGGTTCGAATCCTCTCTCCCCGACCAACGCGCTTTCAGCGAAATTTCTAAATCGAGTTCATCACATTCAAAATTGCGAGCGGATGTTTTTATAAGAAGACAATGCGTCCACTCATGACCCAATACCGTCATTCTGGAAGGCCGGCTTCGCGCAACCAATTTACAAATATAGCCAGGTCCCCCGGGTGTTTGTAAGGCACCACATTCGGCACGTAGCTGATGGTGAAAGCAGGAGAGATCTGCTTGATCTTCTCAGGCTGTACCTTGGCATTTTCGGATTGCCCCAAGGCCGCGTAGGAAGCTGCGAGAAGTGCGAAATTCATGGTGAATTCCGGTGATTCTGCGACCACGCTTCCTCCCACACTCAGGACATCCTCGTAACGCTCAAGCATGAAGAGCGACCGACATTCGGTGTGCAAGTACCAGG
>JABIRP010000203.1 GCA_018699735.1 Rhodospirillaceae bacterium
CAAGGCGTCGACCTCTTCGATTTTCAGTGTCTTGCCCCAAGGCGGCATCATCGGCGATTTCGAGACCACCGGACCGCCATCGAGAACGACGTTCTTGATGTCGGCATCGGAAAGTTTCGACATCTCCTTGGCATTGGTGAAGTCGCGCGGGCTGACCGGGAAGTCCTTGGTCACGTTCGGCCCGTCGCCCTTACCGGATGCGCCATGGCATTGCGCGCAATAGAACTTGAAGACTTTCTCGGCATCAACCGCCTGCGCGCCACCGGCGAACGCCTGCGTCAGGCCGAGAAAGAGCGCCGTGATGATCAGTTTCTTGGTCATGGTTTCAGCTCCTCCTTGGGCCCGGTTACTTGAAATTCGAGACATAGCGGGCAACATTCATCATGTCCTTGGCGCTCAGGATTCCGGCGAATGTCGGCATTGCCTTGACCGGCTTGAACACGCTCGGGTTCTCGAGGTAGGCCAGCACCCAGTCAGGATTGAGCCGCTTCTTGGCACCAACCAGGCTCGGCGCACTGCGCCCGCCCTTGATCTTCTTTTTCTTGGCCGGGTATTGATGGCAGCCACTGCACGGCATCTTCTTGGTGAAGATCAGGCGACCCTTGGCGGATTTCTTCGGTTTCACCCTGCCAGCCTTGACCGCATCAGAGGTCAGCCCCATGAGGAAGGCCGTCATCTTCTTGGCTTCTTTCTTGTCGAGCTTCGGATGATCGCCCTTGTTCTCTTCGGTCAAGGAATTGAACGCCATGGGCCGGATCGGCTTCGGATCGGTCAGCCATTTGGCCATCCACTTTTTCTGAAACTTGGAGCCGGCATACCAGAGCTCCGGGCCCTTCTTGGCCAACTGGTCGTCGATGGTCTTTTCCTTCGCCGGGCCGTCGGTGTAGTGGCACTCGCCACATCCCTTGGCCTCAAACAGAGCCTGGTCGGCGCTGGCGAGACCGGGGACGGCGGCCAACAACAACCCGGTGAGCAAGGCGGTCATCGCTCTGGTCATGACTGTCACTCCTCGGTTGGTTTTTCGTCTCATGCTTCATTTTCCTGCGGGCTGTAAGCCACGGCCTTGCGTCTCAACCAGAAGCCAAGCCCGCCCGTGACCAGGACCGCGAGTACAGCCCAGAGATAGACCGTCATCGGGATCGGGGCTTCGATGAACACGTAATGCCAGGTCGAAACCGACATGATCAGTCCGTGTTCGCCGTTCGAACCGTCCCAGGCATTGAGGGACATCGGGATGAAATTGCCGGCGGTGAACTGCACGTCGTTGCGGTCTTCGGTGGCCAGCGGCCGCTTCATGACCACGCTCCAGCGCCCATCGGCCCACGCGGCCTTGGCGGCAACCTGTTGCTTATCCTCGGCTTGCGGTTTGAGGGCCTGGCGCCATCCGCGCGCAACAGCCTCTTCGGCACCGCCGCGCTCGCCATCGGCCTCATCGGCTTTCCAACGCCAGAGCTGCACCGGGTTCGAGCCACCGCCGCGCAAGAAGTGCGGCTTGGCGGTTCCGGTTGTCGGCTTTGTCGGAAACTGGATGGCCACCGCGTCGCGGAAGGTCTCCAGCTTGCGCGGCACCATGCCATCACCCTCGACATAAGAATTGAAAGCGCCGACAGCCGAGATCTCGCTCGCGTCAAGCTCCTGCTCTTCGTCATGCGTGGTGTCGGCAAAGGGGTCATCCCAAACCAGGCGGAAGACGATATCGGTGCCGTCGGTCATCGCCTTCATGGTCACCAATTCGATCGATGGATTCTGCCAACGCGGCGCCACCACGACCTGACCGGTCAAGCGTACGTCCATCGGCTCAGCCGCATCCCAAGCCGGATCGTTGGCCGCCTCGGGAAGCCCGCCCTCGACACGTCCCACCTTCAAGACCTGATGACTTGTCGGTTGGTGCTGCAAGGACTTGATGAAGTTGGCAAGATACCAACGCTCTTCCTCGCTCAGCGCTTTCACAAAGGAAGGCATCGGCGTCCCATTGATACCGGTCGAAAACCGCATGTAAATGTCCTCGACCTCGGCCCCACCTTTAAGTTTCCAAGGCAAAGTCACGTTGCGGATCCGGATCGGGAAGCCCCAATCGTCCTTGCGGTCGAACGCTTTCTGACCGTTGCCCCGACCCTCCTTGCCATGGCATTCCCAGCACTTGGCCCGCTCGAACACGGCTTTTCCCTTGGCGATACTATCGGCGTTAAAGGGTGCGCGTTCCTTCGGCAATGCGACCAGTTTGCCGGTCTTGACCGGGTCGAGTTCCTCGTTGTCGAACTCCTGCGCGAAGGTGCGAACGTAGGCGATGACCTGCCAACGTTGCTCTTCGGTGAGGCCGTTTTTGATCAGATCGTTGTCGAAGGCCTGCATACCGGTGCCGGGCAGACCCCGGCTGACAGTGCGGAACAGATCATCGTCGGTCGGCAACTCGCCGCTTTGAGTGGTGCGAAATTTGAAGGTGCCGAGCGTGAAGTCGCGCGGTCGGGGATCCATATAAGGTGCGGCCGGCCCCTCGCCATCACCGAGCAGACCGTGGCAGAAGCTGCAACGCTGGAAGTAGATCGCGCGGCCTTGTTCTATGAAGTCCTCGGTGAATTCCGGTTTCGGGCCAGACGGTACCGATTTCGCGCTTGCGGGGGCGGTGAACAACATCAGCGCCACACCGAAAAGAAGGATGTTAGCGAGCCGGGCCATCAGTGCGTCTCCGGGATGCGCGGGGTTTTCTGGGCCAGGTCATACTCGGCCATGATGATCTTCCACCGCTCTTCGTCGCTTAGGTTCAGCTTCCAGATCGGCATGGCGGAATCCCACGGTGTCGCTTCCGTCGGCAGACCAGGGCCGCCATTGGCCACCCGCCAGAAGGTGTAGCCCTCGACAATGGTCTCGATGGTGCCATTGTCGGTGAAGTTGATCGGGCGGAGCTTGAAGCCGTCCGCCATCGGTCCGTCGCCGGCAACGCTGTCGCCGTGACATGGCCGGCAATTCATGGCGTAGAGCGCCCGGCCCTCAAACAGGTTCTTCTCAATCAACGCGGCCTTGGCGGTCGCCGGCTCAATCTCGCCACCCTCGATCTCACCTAGCAGCGCCGTCATTGCCGGGGTTGGAAAGAACTCAAGGACGTGATCCGGCTCTGATTCTTCTTCCCAGCGCTCGATATCGCCCACGACCTGTTCGATGAACGCAATCTCGCCTTCCTTGGCCGCCTCAGCGAAGGCCGTGATCGCCTCGTCGGTCGGGTTGGAGAAGGGATTTTTCATTTCCTCGAATTTTTTCGGGAAGTTGGAAGACGGATGCTGAATACGCAGAGAGACCGGCACTTCGACCTTGGGCACCACGACCTCGTAAACCTGCCAGCCAACAAAAAATGGAACCGCGAGCAGCACCAGATAGGCTGTCGGTTGGCCGAAATCACCGCGCAGCAAACGGCGGATCGGGCGCGAAAAACTTTCCAACCCCTCGTCGGAGAACGTGACCATCAGGAACAGGGCCACGATCGTCAACACCATGTAGAACAGCATTAATGTGCCGGGCACCGGCAGCGGGAAGGGCAGCGTGGTAATCTCGCGCGAGAGCGCCGGAATAGCCCATTTGACGACCGAATAGACGATGGCCAACGTGATCACGACCCACCAGAACATCGAGATGCGGAAGCCTCTCATCACTTCGCCTCCTCGGATTTGGGTTTCTGCGTGACCAGATAAGACAGCAGATCCTGATAGTCCTTGACCGTCAGAGCCTCGTTCAGGTCGGCCGGCATGACGCTGGAGTTCTTGTCAATAATCAGGGTCTTGATGTCGGATTTGGCAACGGTAACCTCATCGCCTGTGGCCTTGGTTATGGTGACCTCTTCGGCGGTCTCATCGGTCTTCAAGCCGATGTGCTTGCGACCCTCCTTGTCGATCAGCTCATAGGTCTCGAAGCCGGGCGGGATGGACTTGGCCGGCTCGAGGATGGCGTCGGCCAGGAACTTCAGGGTCTTGGTCCCGATCCCGGTCAGATCGGGACCAATCTCACCACCCTCTTCGTTCAGCATGTGGCACTCGCTGCAATTGTCGTCATAGACTTCTTCGCCCGCTGCCGGGTCGCCGCCACCGGCTGCCGAGGACGCTGCGATCAAGCCGAAATAACGCTCGGTGATTTCGCCGGGCTCTTCGGTCACGGCGGCCAGATCGAAATCGCCGCCCTGGCTCTGCAGATAGGTGACGACCGCCTTGATCTCGTCGAGCTTCAGCGAGATCGGCGGCGCGTAGACGACGGCCATCTCGTTCTTATAACCCTTGACCACATAGGCACCTGGCTTGGCGATGCTCTCGGCGATGTAGTCGGTGCGGGTGTATTCTTCGCCGGTCTTCTCCGAGCGTTCCTTGGCGCGCGTGATGGCGCGAACACCGATTGGCTCCGGGAATTTCTCGCCAAACTGACCAAGGTTAGGACCGCGCACGGCGCTGCCACGCCCACCGAGGCTGTGACAGGTGTAGCACCGCCCCTTGCCCCAGAAGATCTGCTCGCCGCCCTCGGGTCCGATCTCAACCTTACCGGTGGATGCTTTTTTCTCGCCGCCGGTCATATCCGTGATCGAGTACCCAACCCACTGGAAGGCACCGAGCACGACCAGCAGGAATATGAACACTTTGGCCACGACGCCCGCCATCGAGCCGCCGCTTACTGTGTCACCGGGACTATCGATCGGAACAGGACGTTGGTCGGTCATTCCGCGTCCTCCGATTTGGCGTTAGCGACGGTCCCGAGCCAGAACATGAAAGCGATACCGATCATGAAGACCAGGACCGACAGGCTGACCATCTGGGTCATGGTGTGGTTCGACGGTGTCGCGGCCCACTGGGAGGTGTCTCGCATGATGCCGACGATGTGCCAGTCGGTGCGCAATCCCGATCGGATGAAGCCCATAAGGCCCATGTTCATGGTGATGACGAAGGTCAACAGCAGCAACGCGTATTGACTGCGGATCGACATGCGACCCCATTGCAGCTTGCCAACCTCCTTGGCGTTGCGGAACAGGAAGATGTCAATCGCGGTGACCAGGATCAGGCAGCTGATCAACTGCAGGAATTGCGCGACCGCGACATTGCGCAGGAACGGCGAGGCCTGTTCCATGACGACGAAGCCGTAGACCCCGAGGAAAAGGACAACGCTGAAGGCCGTGGAAGCGAGATAGATCGCCTGGCCGATCCGGCCCATGTCACGCAAGGCCAGAACCACCGCGACCACTCCCATGGCGCACTCGAAGACCAACAGATATCCGACGGTTCGGAAATACTGGGTTCGATCCGCAGGCAGATCCAGTTCCGCCGCCTCCATCGTCAAGAGCCCGTAGGCGTATTGCCCGACCATGGCGATTGCCGCCAGACCGGCCAGCGGAATGACCACCTTCGCTGCCATGCCCTGGTTCCTGATCGACACCACGTCAACCCGATTGCCCCGGCGATAGAGGATGAAGCTGAAGAAGGTGGCCAGGATGATGAGGTTCACCACGGCGTTCTTCGCCGGCATCAACCCCAGATACTTCAGTGTCGGGTGATACTGACTGCCGCCCATCTCGCCGACCTCTTGGCCGGAGAGCGGCAGATTGTGCGGCGTCAGCCAAACCGCGAAAGAGACGATCAACGCGAACAGGATGAACTTGATGTATTTGTAATAGCGCTCGGCCCCGGGAATTCGGGTCATGCCGCTCCAAAGATAATAGTTGGAAATCAGGAACAGTGAGCCAACCAGGATCGCCTGAATGATGAAGGTCCAGGAAAAGTCGCCGCCCATCATGTTGTTGCCCATGACGGCGCTGGTCGAATAGACCTCGCGGCCGAGATAATAGCCAGCGAAGGGCAGCGGAATCAGGGCGGCAATGGCGACGAAATTGGCGATATAGCCCATCCAGTCGTAATGCGCTTTTTCCTCAGCCGTCTTCGCGCCGATGAACTTGACCGCCGCGTATGACCCTGCGACCAAGCCGCCGAACGCCAGGTTGCCGAGCATGCGGTGGATTGCGATCGGGGTGGCCAGGATGTTCTCGAAGATCGGCCAGAGACCGGCCGTTGCCTCGCCCGCCTCGTTGACGCCGGCCGGGCTCATCATGAAACCGGCCCAGCTGTTGGCCAGCATCATGATCCCGGTACCGGCAACGTTAAGCATGATGCCGATAAAAATGTGAACGCTCTTGCGATCCTTGATCAGCAGGAACCCTATACCGGTCGGCAGGATGTACAGGAAGGTGATGAAGGCGCGGGTATCACCGCGCATTTCCAACCCGAAGAGGCCGAAGAAAAAAGCCGCGCCAGCGACAACCATTGCGAGGCCGATCGCCTGGAAGAAACGCCGGACCAGCATCGGGAACGGGCGACCGGCCGAAAGCCAGTGCCAGCCGTAGTAATAGAGATAGAGGCAGAAGGTCTCGGCGAAAAACAACAAGGCGTACATGAACATGACGTCCTTGAAGAGCCCCGCCATGTAGCCCATGAAGGTCGGATAAAGCGTGAACAGCGCGAAGGCGAGCAGGCCACCGAAGGCCGCCGTGGTCGCGTAGGCAACGCTGAGCAGACTGGTGAACTCATAGGCCAATTTGTCAAACCGCTGGTCGCCGTTGCGCCAGCCGACGATTTCGATGATCACCGCGAACAATGGCACGCCGAGCACGAAGGCGCCGAAGAACAGGTGCATCTGGGCCAGGAACCAGATCAGCTTGCGACTATCGATACCGAGGAACTGACGGTACACATTCGCGTCCTGTGCGAACGCTGGAGAGGCGATGGCGAAGACCACCACCACCGCCATGGCGGCGGCCGCGCCAACCAGAATTCCCTTCAAATGTGCTCGCAATATCATGCCGAGGCCCCTCGCCTACCGCTGCCGGTTCATCCGCCCGAGAACGTGAAGTCTTGCGACAGCTTTCCACCGGCGCTGACCTTGACCTTGGCTTTCTTGATGCCGAAACGCGGGTGCCAAGCCTTGAGCGTGTACTTGCCGGCCGGGATATTGGAGAGGTTAAAACTCCCATCCTCGCCGACGACGACGGCGTAAGGGTTCTTCGGCGCCATCACGTAGCCGAACATGAAGTTATGCGCCTCGCAATTGATCGAGATGTAGGACGAGCGCCTGGGCTTCACCACCTGCTCAATGTCGCCCGGGTCGGGCTGGCCAAAGTTGAACATCGTACGCTTGGCGACTCGGCCCTTCTCGACACCAATCATCTCGCGCATGTTGATGTTGTGCAGGACACCCTTGTCGGAATTTCGGATCTTGATCGGTCCCGGCTTGACCACCTGGGCCCAAGGGCTGAACCGACATTTTTCCTGATTAATCAGGTAGGCACCGCCCTCTGGCGCTCCCCAGTCTTTGCCTTTCTTCACCCGATCGAGGAAGACGAATGCGCCGCGCAGCGCGCCATCCTTAACGTCGACCCAGATGACCTCCCGCTCGCCCTTACCGCAAACGTCAGGGTTCTTGGTGATCAGGATGTTTTCCACCGCGTCGTCCGGCAGCGGCCCGTCGAACAGCACCTTGCCGCTGATCGAGGCACCGTTCTTGACCTCTATGATCTCGTATTTCTTTTTCTTCTTCGCCGCGTCCGCCGTCGCGGGAGTGAATACAAGCGCCAGCGCGCCAAATGCCGCCAATACCAAGCCGGTCCTCATGCCACTCTCCTTTCGTCTGCCGCGACCGGGATTTCGGCCGGGTTCTCGATCTGTGCGTCATCAATCTTCAAGTCCGTGCGATAGAGTTCTTCCAAGGCGTCAATCGCCGAGGCCCACACATCGCGGCGCGCCTCGTCGGTCAGCAATGCGACCAGCCAGCGATTGGCCGCCGTCCGGTCACCCTGTCTGAACAATCGGCCGATCTCGCGGGCATGCACGCCCTCGTGAGCCGGTACAAGCTCCAACAGATATTCGGCCGCTTCTCCCTGGTTCTCAAAGAGTGCGCGGGCCGCCGCCATACGGACCATGGCATTCTCGTCGGTGAGCATATTGGCCAGGCGATCAACCCGACCGAGCCGACCAAGCGACAGCACCGCCTCCTTGCGCACGAAGACATCCTCATCTCGCAAGCGCGGGTGCAGTCGGCGCGCCATGTCCGGATCTCCCGAATGTCCGAGAGCCCGCACGACCGCCAGTCTCAGGGCTGAATCGCTGTCGTTGACCGCCGTCCGTAAGGCCTCACTCACCGCCTCGCCAAAACCGCCCAGGATCCCGGCGATACGCGCCAAACTGTCGGCAGCGGTCCGGCGCAACTCAGCGTCATCCTCGCCTAGCAGAGCGGCAAGAGCCTCGGCAACATTCGGTCGCGCCATATCGCCGAGCAGGCGGGCACCAACACGACGGAGGTCATCCGCCAAGGCCACATCGGAGATGATCGAGACCCGCTTCTTTTTCGGCGTCGCCTGGGCTCTAGCCAGACGTTCTATGTCCTTGGGTGAAAGCTCGACGCCTTTGGTGCGCTCGGCAATCGCCACGACCTTGGGAGATCCTTCAGCCAGGATCGCGGCCAATGTCGAGGTCGGGGCCGGTTCCTCCAGAAGCTCTTCTTCATCCGTGCTATCTGACTCAGATCCGTCTGTTTCTTCTATCGCGGCCGGCAGCTCCGGTTCCGGGGTCGGCGCTGGTTCGACCAACTCGCCACGCGCAGCTGCTAGCAGGGCTTCGAGCGCCTGCTCGCCAAGTTCACTGTCTTGGGTCGCCAGCTTGGCCAAACTGGTCATTGCTTGCAGACGAACCGCGCGGCCTTCGTCGATCATGGCAGCGAGAAGCGGTTCGATCGCACCCGTGTCTCCAAGTCCCGAGAGACTGTCAATCGCAGCCACGCGCACTGCTTCGGGTTGTTCAGCATCCACCGCCAATTCAGCCAACCGCTCTTGGGCGAGTGGCAATCCGGTTGAGCTCAATGCCGTCACCGCCGCAACAACAACGGCCTCGACCGGGTCGTCGAGCAGTTCGGTCACCCGATCAACAACCTCTGAATCGCTGGCCAAGTTTGCGTCGGTGAGCGCCGTCAGGCTCGCGGCACGAACCAAAGCGGAAGGGTCGGACAACAGCGCCAGCCCGGCCTCCGCATCGAATGACCCAGCACGCCGCGCCGCCCAAGCGCGAACCTCGGCGTCTTCGTCATCGAGTAGAGGTTTCAGTCTAGGATCCAGTGGGTCACCCGCCGCTAGCCCCTCGGCCATGGCGAGACGAACTTCGGGTTCGGGGTCATTGAAAACCCGCGCAACAATTTCGTCGGACGGCCCACCTGGAGCCGTCGACAAGGCTGCCGCCACACGGCGACGCGGCCGGGCGGACTTGGCTTTCAGAAACGGAACCAGAGCTGAAATCCCCGGTGTCCCGAGACGCGCCAGGGCCTTGAATGCAGCCTCGGAGATATCCTGGCCGAACTCGTCAGTGAGCGCGCCGAGGATCGCACGAACCCCGCGCTCGTCACCGAATTCCGCCAACCCATCGATGGCCCTGGCTTGGATGTCGGCCCAATCGTCCCAATCGCCAGTGGCAAATTCGTCTTCGTCCCAGACAACCTCTTCGTCGCGGCGTTCGGCCAGCCGCAGCAACCAAGGAAGAACCCCTGGATGGCGCATGGCGATCAGTGCATCGATTGCCGCCAATTTGACCGCGCCGCTCGGATCGCCGAGAAGATTTTCAAGCAGTTGATCGCCAGCCGCCGGAATGCCGAAACGCGCCAGTGCAGTCGCGGCATCGGCCCGAACATCTTCATCCTCATCGAGCAGAGCTTGGATTAGCGTCGATGCCGCATCCTCGGCACCGATCCGGCCCAAGGCCCGGGCGGCGATGCATCGATGAACATCGACGCCCTCTGCGACAATCCGGCACAACGCATCAATCGCGTCGCTCGAGCCATCGGCCCCGATATCGGGTGATGGGGGATCGAAAGTCGGGTTCGCATCGGTCATCTGAGGCCCTGTCTCTTTTCGATTTTAGGAGGGATTGAAATAGGAAGCGCCCGGCCACTTAGTTAGTGGCCGGGCGCTGTGCTTCATATGATGTCCCTGGGTGCGAAGGACATCGACCTGAAGGTCGTCTTGTAGGGGGAGACGCCAATCTTCTTAACTTTGGCGACGCCCATCTTGTAGTTGTAGTTGCCGCTGATCCAATCGACGATCCGCCCTTCGAGCGCATTCGCCGGCTGGCTGGTGTGCAGGAAGTCCATGTAGATCACGCCCTTCTTGATGTGGCGCGTCACCATGGCGACACCAGTTACGGCAGCCTTGGACAACTCGACATTTCCGCGTTTCATCTGACCGGAGAACGAGTAGTCCGAGCCCTCGATACCAAGGGTGGTTTCCTTCAGACCCGGGACACGCTCGGAATAGACCATAAGCATGTCGCCGCTCTCGATCCCGCGGGCAGCGGCATCGTCAGGATGGATTTCGACGTAGTTGTCGGGCCATCTTTGAACGATGTAGGGCCGACGACGATCGTCGAAACCGGACTGCCAACGCTCGTTGGTTCGCCCGGAGGTGCACCAGAGCTCGTCGCCTTTCGGCTTCATCCACTCCCAATAGTCCGAGAACAGCGACCACGGCGACTTCTGGATGTTGCACTTGCCGGTCTGGCTGTTGAAGTGCGTCAGCTTCTTATTGAAGACGTTGCCAGAAGCCGGTCCGGTTTCGGGTAGGACACGGGTGGTGTCATGCAGGCGCTTGGTGCCCTCAAGGGATCCATCCTCACGCATGAACACCGGTCCCTGGATGCCGTTGGTGCCGAACTCGCCCAGTTTCTGATGCAAGGTCTTGCCCTCACGGTGGGCGGCAACCTTGATCATGTGGAAGTCCTTGCGGCTGCCCCGCGAGAAGCGTGAGCTTTCCTCGGCGACATCGTTGGAGTTTTTCCAATCGAAGCCATCGAAGCCCATGCGTTTGGCCAACTGAGCGATGATCCACCAGTCGGGCTTTGCTTCGCCCGGTGGGTCGTAGAACTTGTGATATACGCGCAGACGGCGCTCGCCGTTCGCCCGCATGAAGTCCTCTTCACCCCAGGTCGCGGCCGGGAACACGATGTCGGCGAACCGATTGCCGATCGGGTCGACCAGATAGATGTCCTGGTTGATCACCACCATGCCGCCGGAGTCGGCCCGCGCCTTCAGGGTATCAATGATCTCCTGCTTATCGTAGGAGCGCACCTGATGTGGATTAGCGACTGTCAACTCATGGAACCGTTTCGCCAGCTGTTGCGAGCCGCACATCGACTGGATCCAGGTCGTGCCGATGACATGTGCGAAGCGCGTGTGCCCTGCCATCATCCAGGTATCTGTATCCAACGCCCGACGACGACGGCCCGGAACCTTCATCGGTGACTTGTTACGAGGATATTTGCCGCCACGCTGACCACCACGCTGGTGGCCACCGGCCCGCCCAACGACCTGGCCCGGACGACCGCCGGCACCACAGATGATCGCAAGCGCGCTGATCGCCTCGGTGTTGGCCGTGTTGTTGGACCAGTAGAAGCCCTTCTCGATCATGATCGAGGTTTTGGGCCGCTTGCCGCCACGCGGCTTACCCATCCATTCGGCCGCCTTCAGAATCTTGGCCGGATCGATCTTGGCCACCTTGGCCGCATTCTCGACCGTGAACTCGTCTTGGGCCAGAAGCCACTTCTTCCAATCCTCAAAGCCCTTGGTCTGGAACTTGCCCCAGGTGGTGCGCCACTGCCACGGCGTGTTGCGGGTGCCCTGACCGAAACCGGAGGAACTCTCCCACTTATTGTTGACCCACTTCTGGATCCAGTCACTGTCCTGCCAGCCGTTCTCGACAATTGTTCGAGCGATCGCGTTGACCACCAGCAAGTCGGTCCCGAGATCAATGTCGAGCCAAAGCCCGCCCATCTTCTCGACATAGGCGACACCGGCAGTGCGACGCGGCACCATCATGATCGCCTTCTGGCCGTTCTGAATGCCCTTCATGATCCACTGCGTGAACAAAATAGTCTTGGTCTCGTACGGATCGGTGCCGCACATCAGCAACGTTTCTGCGTTCTTCCAGTCCTCATAGGCAGGGCCGAAGTTGTCGAACCCGGCATCCCGGAAACCCGGCGTCGAGCTGACGTCGGAGGGCGTGTCGTGGAAGGTAAAGTTCGGCGTCGAGATGTGACGAAGCGCGTACTTAGTGATCGCGTAGGTGTTCTCGATGAACTGGTAGGAGTACGTCTTCATCCCGTAGGCGATTTCACCATGCTTCTCGATAACATGCTTGCCAACCTCGGCAGCTATATCGAGGGCGAAATCCCAGGGAACCGGTTGCAGAATTCCGTAGATCC
This sequence comes from Rhodospirillaceae bacterium, assembly GCA_018699735.1. Classification (GTDB taxonomy): domain Bacteria; phylum Pseudomonadota; class Alphaproteobacteria; order Thalassobaculales; family Thalassobaculaceae; genus JABIRP01. The sequence continues at coordinate 12,255 of JABIRP010000203.1, forward strand.
GCATCATCGGTGATTTCAGCCGATCACGGGTGGGGGTCTGTGGATTGTAACATTTTTGGGCGATACACCCGCCGCGAAGGCTAGAGTCACCATCAGTATTGACGTGCTCGGCGCTCTTGTCGGGGATGATCACCACATGATGTGGTTCGCCCTCGTGCAACACGATGTTGTGTTGGTTTGGGGCGACCCAAGGGCCAAGCGGTTCGACCGGGAAGTCAACACCGAAAGCATTGTCGTCCGCCTTGGGACCACCGTTACGGTTGCCCGCAACCGGCCAACGATGAACCTTGAAACCGCAAGCAACGATGCAGTAGTCGCAGGCGGTGGAGAGGACTTCCGCGTCCTTCGGCGGCAGCGGAACGTCGGTCTCCGGAATGTAATATGGAGTTGTCACGATAAGTCCCCCTATCCCTGCAGGTTGTCGTAACGGCCGAAGATCAGACCGAAAACGCCAACCGCCATGATCTTGTCGCCCTCAAGTTCCAGCAGAACTTGCGGCAGGCTCTGGTAGGCCTGACCCGAGATCAGAATTCCGTGTCGAGTCAGGTCATAGGTCGAAAGATGTAAAGGGCAGGCACCAAGCGACTTGGTGTCACCCTTGTAGGTGGCTCCGAGATCACCGCCTTGGTGAGTGCAGTAGTTGTTAAAGGCAACAATGTCGCGGTCCTGGCCAATCCCGCCACCGGCAGGCACCCCGAGCCTGACAATCATCGACTCCGCGTAAGCGCCCTCGTCGGGATAGGTGAAGTCGATCGGCACGTCTGGCTTCAGGTCACCGATCTTAGCCACGAACTTGCGCGGATATGTCGACACCACGGCCGGTACCTTTTGTGCGTCGGCAACACCGGGCGTCATCGCCACCATCACCGTCGCCGTCGTCAATCCCGAAGTGAGTAGGAAAGACCGCCTGTCCATCAGGCACTTGCCCGGTGCATGGTCCGGTAAGGTCTCGTCGGACACGGGCTTTGTAATCGATTGAGACTGCATGATGATCGCCTCCCTCAGTTGACCGGAGGCAGCGGAGCGTACTCCGGCAGCTTCGGTGTCTTTACCTTGATCTCGGGACCGCTCAGGCTTTCCAGGAAGGCAACCAGATCGTCGATCTCGTCGTCATCCATGTTGAGCTCCTTGAGCAGTTTGGTTTTGGTATCGAACTCGTTCTCACCGCCACCTTCGTTGTAGAACTCGACCACCTCACGGAGATCAAAGAAGGCGCCATTGTGCATGTAGGGTGCGGTGTAAACGGTGTAGCGGAGCGACGGAGTGCGGAACTTGCCCTTGTCGGATTTCTCCTTGGTCCGATAGTAGAGACCCGCATCGTCTTTGATTGTGCGGTACATCTCCTCGGTCACGCCCTTGGCGTATTGCTCATAGCGGAACGTGATCTGGGCAAATGCATCCGTGAGCCAACGTTCAGAGCGCGATAGTCCGATGTTGTAGTACTTCTGATCAGAGAACAGCGCGCCGTTATGGCACTCGATACAATTGGCCTTGCCTTCAAACAGCGCTTTGCCGCGTTTGGCCTCTTCGCTGAGAGCACCGCTTTCGCCATTCATAAAACGATCAAACGGCGTATCGGTTTGGACCAGCGTCCGTTCGAAAGCGGCGATCGCCTTCCAAGCGTTCGACAGTTTCGGTTGAATGTCGCCGAAAACCGCCTTGAACCTTTCCCGATACTCCGGGATGAAGTGCAACCGCGTTTCCATCATGTCGGATTCGCCATTTCCGGCGACCGCGCCCTTCGCGGCACCCGGAGCCTGAGCTTCCAGAGATTTCGCCGCACCGACCCAGAACAACTTGTTGTAATAGGCGGAATTGACGACGGTCTGACTGTTCCGCCAATGCTTGGTGCCGGGATAACCGCGGCTGATATCGTCGGAAAAGCCCCAACCCTGTTTCGGCTCATGGCAAGTCGAACAGCCAACCGACGCATCGCCCGAAAGCCGTGTGTCGAAGAACAGCATCTTGCCGAGTTCGACTTTCTCCGGCGTCATCGGATTGTCCGGTGGAACCGGCGGTGGTCCGAGTGCGGCGAGAGGTGGATTGGTATCCGCCCAGGCCATCCCGGTGATGCCCATTTGCGCCAGGCCTGCGGCCGCGAGCGCAAGGGCAACGGTGATTTTCGTTGCGGTTTTCATTGCCCGCCTCCTCAGTTCTTGACGTCGAGCCAATTGGCGATGGCTGTGAAGTTGGCCGGAATCTTGCCCTGCCAGACGAACTCGGGTCCGGTTAGCGGATCGCCCGACAACGCTTCCAGGAACGCCACCAGATCTGCTTGCTCGGTCCATGTCAGCCCGAGCGGTTTGATCGCCGAATCCTTGTTGGGATCATCACCACCGCCCTGATTGTAGAAAGCAACGACGGCGGCCAGGCTTGGCAGAGTGCCGTTGTGCATATAGGGCCCAGTAACCTTCAGCTCGCGCAAAGTCGGGGTCATGAAGGTCCCGACGTCCGAGCCGTCCGCCTTATGCCAACGCACATGTGCGCCAGGATCGCGGCGGATGTTGAGATAGTTCTCGATACCCATGAACATCGCGTAGGTGACGAACGTGATATGACGGAGTGGGTTGCTCCAGATCTCGGGGTTATCGGGAACGCCCGTATTGTGCGGTTGGTCGTCGGTGAACCGCGTCCCGCTATGACACCCGGCACAACCGGCCTTGCCTTTGAACAAGTCAAAACCACGTGTCGCAGCGGCGCTTAATGCGCCCTTGTCAAACGGCGAGCCGCGTGAAATCAGGGTCTTCAGATATTCCGGTATGGCATTGCGGACGCCGCCATTCGATGGCTCGCCCATGCCTGCCGCCTTGAACATCTTGACGTAGACCGGATCCTGTTTGAGACGCTCCTGCATGAGACGCATGTCCATGTTCATCATGTAGGTCTCGGTGAGCATCTCGCGGGTTACATCATTCAGGTTCGTTCCAAGACGACCATCATGAAACCAAGCGGCCTTATGGGCCGTGTTGATCAACGTCGGTGTGTTACGGAACCCGTCCGAACCCGGATAGGCTTTTGACAGCGCAAGGCCGTCCGAAAAGCCTTTGCTCGGGTCGTGGCAGGTAGCGCAGCTGATCGCGATATCGCCGGATAGGCGTTTATCAAAAAACAGCCGCTTGCCCAGTTCCGCTCTCTTGGCCTTGACATCAATGGGTGGAACCGGTCCGAAATCCTCGGCCGCGTTGGCGACAAAACCACCGGCGGACACCGCTAGCGCGACGGCAACACCCATCATGCATCGCCCGATCCGGCGTGTGAACTCGTAGTTCATAATTGAACCTCCCTCGTTGGGTTCGCCAGTTGGAAACGAGATCGATCCAGCCAAACGGCAAACCCCTGCAAGGGTCTGTTCCGCAATCCATGGACCAGTTTTAAGATTCTCTTAAGAAAAAATTTTTCTGAATTAATTCAATAAATTATGAAGATTTAGGTGTGCATAAGTAAAATCAATCGCACGAAAAATTTAACAATATGTCGAATCCGAAAAATTCAGATTGAACGGAACGAACCAGGTCAAGCGTACGAAACCAATGTTGACAATTCAGCTTCTGCCGGTCGACGTCGGAACCAGCCAAAGCGGCCTTGGACGCCACCGGCAGCCCACCGGATGGAGCACCAAAATGTTATTGTAGGGGCCATAGCCTAGCCGGCTCTCAGTCGACACGTTCGATCCCGTATTCCTTAAGCCGACGTTCGAGGCGCGGGCGGCTGATGCCAAGAATTTTGCAGGCCTTTCCTTTGTGCCATCCCGTGGTGCGGAGCACCCGCTCAATATGCTCACTCTCCAGGTCCTGCAGGCTGAGGCCCGAACCAACCCGATTTCCACCTGGACCGGTCTGTATCGCTGAAGTTATAGCGATCTCGTCCGGTAGATCGGCAAGCGTCAAGGCCTCACCGGTCGCCATGACCACGCCCTTCATCAACACATTTTCCAACTGGCGCACGTTCCCGGGCCAGTCGAAGGCGACCAGCGCCTGCATCACCTCACCGGGCACCCGGCGTACCATGCGGTGGACATTGGCGTTGATCCGTTTAAGCAAATGCTCGACCAGATAGGGGATGTCTTCACGCCGCTCGTGCAGCGCCGGTAAGTGGATCGAGACCACGTTCAAACGATAGAACAGATCTTCGCGAAACCTGCCGTCAGCGACCCGAGCCTCCAGGTCCGCGTTGGTCGCGGCGAGAAAACGAGCCTCGCACCTCAGGGTGCGGTCGCTGCCGACGGGTGTGAATTCGCGCGCCTCAAGCAATCGCAGCAGCTTTCCCTGCATGCGCGGTGACAGCTCTCCGATTTCGTCAAGGAATAGCGTGCCCTTCCCGGCCGTGGAGACCTTGCCTTTCCGCGCCGAGACGGCTCCGGTGAAAGCACCGCGTTCGTGGCCGAACAACTCGCTCTCCAACAAGGTCTCGACCAACGCGCCGCAATTGACCGCGACGAAAGGCTGATCGGCCTCAATACTCGCTTGATGGACCGCGCGGGTCACGAGCTCCTTGCCGCTACCGGACTCGCCCGTAACCAGCACCGTCACCCGGCTTTGCGATACCTTGGCGATCGATTTGAACACCTCCTGCATCGCCCGGCTACGCCCAATAATCGTCGCCGAAGCATCACCGCCATCGATCACCAATTCGCCCTCGCCGGCATCGGCTTCCCTATTCTGATCAAGGGCGCGATCGACAGCGGATTCGATTTCATCGATATCGATTGGTTTGGTCACATAGTCGAGCGCGCCCGCGTGCATTGCCGCAACCGTGCTGTCGAGATCGTGGAAGGCGGTGATCATGATCACTGGCAATCGATCGTAGCGCTCTCGGACCTCGCCAAGCAGAGAAATCCCATCGCGGCCCGGCATGTGAATATCCGAAATGACGATGTCGTATTGCCCGCTCGCCAGAGCCGCCAGCCCATCATCCGCATCGCTGGCAGTGTCGACCCTGAAGCCGCGATCACCAAAATGCAGCGCTAAGGTCCGACAACTGGCTTGCTCGTCGTCAATGATAAGCATGCGTGGCATCGCCATCTTCCTCTCTTGCTTGTCTAGGCTCGGTCGGCAGTCCGAACGCGACGCTGGTTCCCTCATCGACCACCGAGGAAACCGTGACCTCGCCGCCGTGTTGTTCGACGATACGCTTGACGATTGCCAAGCCGAGGCCAGTCCCCTTACTACGGGTCGTAAAGAACGGTTCGAACACCTTCTCCAGCGTATCTTTGTCGATCCCGGCGCCACTGTCTTTGATCTGGATCCAAACCATCGGTTCGGCGGTATCGAGCGCAATCTGGGTTGAAATCTCAATTCTGCCGCCGACTCCAGTAGCCTGGATCGCATTATCGATCAGGTTACGCACCACCCCGATGATCTTGGTCTTGTCACAATAGAGCTTCGGCAGACCGTGGTTGTCGCCAGTGTGAACCGAGATTCCTTTGCTCTCGGCAAAGGGCGTTACAGAGGCCAACGCCTCGATCAGAAGTTGATCGGGATCATGCCAATCGCCCCGCAACCGCTCGGGCCTGGCGAAGCTCAACATATCGCGAACCATGTCTTCCATGTACCGGACTTGGTCGAGCCCGATACGACAGTGCTCGTTCTGGACATCGTCTCCGGCCACGCCACGCCGAGACAAAATCTGCAGGTTCATCTTGACGGTGGACAAGGTGTTGCGAAGGTCGTGGGCAATCATGCTCGCCATCCGCCCCATATCGGCCAGGCCCTTGGTTTCGGCAATCTCGCGACTGCGGGCGTCCACTTCGCGTTCCAATTCGTCCCGATAGGTTCGAGCCAGCGATATATCGCGGTGGATGCCGAGCAGAGCGACGACCTCACCATCCTCGTCATGCACCGGACTGATCGTTAGATCTACCGGATAGAGGCGCCCGTTCTTGTGGCGATTGACCAACTCGCCACGCCATGGCTTACCCGCTTCGATACAGGCCCACATCTGGCCATAAATTTCAGGCGAGGTCTCTTCCGAGCGCAGGATCGACGGGCGTTTGCCGAGAACCTCGGTCGGCGTATAGCCGGTAACGGCTTCGAAGGCCGGATTGGCGTAGTAAATCATCCCGTCCGGGTCGGCCATGAGAATGGCATCGGCAGCATCCGTCACCGCCTGAGCGAAAGCGCGCAACTCGGTCTCCGAATGCGTCACACGAGCTGCCATGATGTTGAACTCCTCGGCCAGCTCACCGATCTCGTCCCTGCTTTCGACCTCGACCACATGGCCGCGCCGTCCCTCGGCAAAATGACGCACACCCGCTCTTAGGCGTTTGATTGGTCGCACCATATGCCAGACCGCGATCACCCCAAGCCCACCGACGACAACAATGCCGGCGAGGCCAGCCAAAAGCAGCGAACCCAAGGATTCCGACAAAACCGCATAACTCTCTGCTGGGGCCTGCGTTACCACCAAAAACCAAGGCGGCAGATCAACTTCAGCCCGCGCTCGATTGATCATCGGAAGCGGCGCCACACAGACCAGCCGGCTCCACAGCAGCCAACGGTCCGCATTCGGCAGCGGAATCCAAAATGCCCCATTCCCAGCGGCAGATTGCGCAGCGCCAGTCGCGGACGCCGGGATCTCCGGGCGCCGGGCCAAGGCCTGAACCAGGAAGCCACGGGGATCGCCAACTAACGGAACCCCGGCGTAGTCGACAAGCACACCTTCTCCGGTTTCGCCAAAGCGGATGGCTGATACGGTCTCGGCAAGCGACGCGATTACCAACTCGGCAACGACGTAGCCCGTGACCGCCACGCCGCTCCAGACCGGAACAACGACCGTCATAACGCCCGGGTCACGATTAAGGTCAGCGTAATTGAAGTGCTCGTCCCGCGTCCGCGCCAGTCGCATCCAGCGACTATCGGCGGCCAAACGGGTGGCAGGTGGCGCGCTGGCCGCGACCAGTAGGCCGCGAAGATCGTAGACCGAAAACCGGCGCACGCGATCGGGCGCCAAACCAGCCAACACGGACAGACGATAAGAGAGTTGTGGGTGCAGGAACTTTTGACGTTCCGCTTGCGATCCCGCTTCGGTCCATTCGGCAGCAAGTCGTTGGGCTCGCGCTTCAATCCATTGATCAGGTCGGTTGCGATAATTGGCCACAACCTCAACCGCGACCGCTGTGGTCAGGGGGTCGGTCGCGAGCTTTCGGATTGAAACCAGATCGCGTGCAAGTCTGCTCTCAAACTCACCAACGCCATTGCTGGCGATTTGGCAAAACGTTTGAGCCAGGGTCGCTTGGATCGCCGAGACGCCGGAATAATACGCAACGCCGCCGCCAAATAGCAGCGAGCCCAGCACTCCGAGCACGAACCAAGTGATCAGCCTCCCACCGATCCCAAACAGGCGTCCGCGCCGCTTTCCACCCTCCCCCGCACGCAAGGGCCTCATGGGCGAAACCTTGGTTTGGGGTTGATCTTGCAGTCAGATTACACAAACCATCATATAACATGATAGCTTTTGCAACTGTCCCTTTGTCGCGGGGCTGACGGGAGATCAAGTGATAGACACGTCACCCTCACGAATATTGCTCCGAGCACTTCGGCTGACGGCTTTGTTTCCCAGCATAATGATGGCAGGCGCTATGGCAGGCGCTGAAGCGGCGGACAGTTCGGTATACGGGCAGGTCCTGGCAGGCCCACATCATCCACAGGTCGAGCGCTACATCATCGCGAAGGATGTCGATGTATGTGGTACCGGCTATCGCGACGTCCCGCTGGTCCGCACACAAGGTGACGCATTGCTCGACACCGTCGTTATCCTGGAAGGTGTTAAAGGCGGGCGGCGCTTCCCGGCAGCGGCCAGGAAAGTGACGATCAACCAAAGCGCCTGCAGCTTCGAGCCCAATGTCGTGGTTCTAATGCAAGGCGGTGAGTTGGAAGTGATCAACTCCGACCCGGTGTTGCACAATATCCATGTCAATGAGATGACCTTGAGCGGGCCCGTAACCCGGATGAATGTTTCCCAACCAGAGAAGGGCGGGATCGTGACGAGAACATTCGAGTTGAATCAAGGAACAGCCCTTAAACTCACCTGCCATGCACATAGTTTTATGCACGCCCATGTCTTCATCGCCCGGACGCCCTACTACGCGATGGTTGATTCACACGGTCGTTTCAAGATTGACGGCGTCCCAGCCGGAAAATACACGCTGCGCACGTGGCACCCGTATTTGGGAGAGAGACGAATGATCCTGCAGGTAAAGGACGGCGGACAGCAAGACATTCAGGTAGAGTATTGATATATCCGTGATTTTCGCTCTCAAACCCAATCGGCAACGTTTAAGCAGATGCGATCCTTGAGAGGTTGCTGCGCGGCCGCCCGATCCAGTTCCGGGCGTTGGTGATACCAGCCTATTTGTGCCAAATCACGGATCAGCATGAACATTGGCAGAAGTTCCAGATCCGCATCCGAGATCGTGCGAACTGACTTGTAGCCAGCGATGCAGGCGTCGCGGAACACGGCAAAATCGGGGTGGTCCTGATAGGTAACCAGAGCCACGGCGAGGTCGTATTGGTGCCAACCGAACCCTGCATCGTCGAAATCAATCACCGTCGTATCCGCCCCGTCGATCAGCACGTTGTGGGAATGCAGGTCGGCATGAATCAGGCTGAATGTCCGCGCCGGCTTACCGTAGCGGGACAGTTCCGCGTGCAGCCGGTCGCGAACCGCGAGCAGCATGGCGCGCTCGGCTGGCGAGAATATCGCGTGATCCCAAAACGGACCCCAGAATGGCTCAGGCCCCATGAGCCCGTCGGCGTCGAGCTTGTGCCTTTGAAATCCGGCGGGTGGTGTCCAACCGATCGCCTGGTTGTGCATCGACGCCATTGTCGCCCCCATGCGCGCGAAGTAGTCGGCACTAGCGGCAACGTCGGTTTCACGCGAGACCATATCGGCAAGCAGTTCGCCTTCCGCCCAACGCGCGAGGCCGGCCCAGCGACGTTCTCCGGTCTCGGCGACTTCGATCTCGGCAAAGCTCTCGCCTGCCGGCGTCAGCAAGACGTCGGGAGCCGCTATGCCGGCCTGAACCAGAGCCCGGGTCCACATATGCTCCGATCTTAAAGCTGCAATGTCGTGATACCCGGGACGGTGAAGCCGCAGGACAAGAGGAGACCCATCGCGGGCATCTGTCGCGCGGAAGGTCACGTTCTCACCCAGATTGACGAAGCTCAGGTCTGCAGGTTCCACCCCAAACGCCGTCAGCGCCCGGCGCGCTGCCTTTTCATAAGCCCTTTCTGGCAGTGGGTTCATACGGCGAGTTCGGCAATCGTTTCATCCCAGGCAATCAAGAACGCCGACGCGTCCGCTTGCGAAAAGGACAGCGGCGGGCGGATCTTCACGACATTGGCGAAGGCACCGGCATTGCTGGTCAGGAAACCCTTGTCCTTTAGTCGGTTGATTATCCGCTTGGCGAGGTCCGTATCAGGCACATTGTTCTCGGGCTCGACCATCTCGACACCGATGAACAGGCCGTGGCCGCGCACGTCACCAATTGTATTGCTGGCCCCCTTGCGCTGGGTCAGCGAGGCCTTAAGTGCGGCGCCGACGGTCGCAACATTGCCGGCCAGGTCGCGTTGCTCGATCTCATCCAGCACCGCCAACCCGACCGCTGCTTGCAGTGGCGAGGAGCCGCTGGTGTTGAAGTAGCGGGTCTTGGCGCGGAAGGTTTCGACCAGCGCGCGACTGGCCGCGGTGGCGGCGAGCGGCAGCCCGTTGCCCATCGGCTTTCCGGTGACGACAATATCTGGGGTAAAACCGGTCACATCATAGCCCCACCATTGGCCGGTGCGGGCGTAGCCGGCCTGCACTTCGTCGGAAATCACCAGGCCGCCCGCCTCGTGGACCATCGACGCAGCACGGTCCATGAACCCGGCGGGAATATCGGGCAAGCCTTCATTTGCAAGGATCGAGCAAACGATCATCGCCGCGACGCCTTCCCCGGAGGCCTGTAGGTCTGCGATCGCAGCGGCGAGCTTCTCCAGATACGCCTCGCACAGGTCGTTCTCGCTTAGACCGGAAGCGATCGGCCGGTATTTTTCGGGAAAGGGGAAAGCGCGAACAGACGGATTCGGTGACGCCTGCTGGCCGAGGCGGGTGAGCGCGCCAACCAGCTCGCTGTTGCCGTGGTATGTCGCGTCCGTACAGATCAGGCCCCGATTGCCCGTCGCGAAACGCGCCATGCGCAGCGCAATCTCATTGGCCTCAGTGCCACTACAGCTGATGATCACGCTTTCGATCTGCGCCCCATGCAATGCGGCAAGGCGCTCACAGAAGGTCACAACGGATTCGTGTAGATATCGGCTATGCACATTCAGCGTGGCCTGCTGCCGCGCCATTGCCTCGACCACGCGCGGGTTGGCATGACCAACACAGGGAACATTGTTGTACATATCGACATAGCGGCGGTCCTCTGCGTCGTATAGGTAAACGCCCTCGCCGCGAACGATGTGCAGGGGTTGCTCGTAGAACAAGGGCGCGCCCGCGCCGAGTGCCTGTGTCCGACGGGTAAGCAGGTCTGTCGTGCTGGTCATGTATCCTCCAGAGGACGGAAAGGAGATTGTACGAGGTGTTGATACAGCACCTGCCAGACACCCCGATGCACTTGCGCACGGTGGTGCAGATGATGTCGAATTGCAAGCAGTGAGACCTTAACTTATTCCGACAAAACATGGGCAGAGAGCGGCGATGATCAATTCAGATAGAGAGGTTGCTCACCAAGTCGCACCGCGCCTTCGTGCGTATCTCCGAACACTTGCCAAGCAACGCCTCTTCGTCACCTATCGAGACGCGGCCAAGGCGTTGGCGTTGACCCCACCGAACACCATCCAACAAGTGACGGAAGCGTTGGAGCATCTCATGGCCGAGGACGCGGCGACCGATCGGCCTTTCATAGCCGCCCTCGTCATCAGCAAGGCACGGGGCGGCCTGCCAGCGCCAAGATTCTTTGAATGTGCCGCCCGTTTGGGGCGCTTTAAAGGAAATGCCGCAGGGCCGGAAGCCGGGACTTTTCACGCGGCGGAGTTCAGTTCTGCGGCCACGTTTTGGGGCGCTGCACCGGAGACCTAATATGTGGCGGGAGTTACGGGATTTCGACGCAAAAATTCAAGGACGATGCGGTTGAACTCTTCAGGTGATTCCCAATACGCCGCGTGCCCCACCTCAGGCAAAGTCACAAGTTCGCGGTTGGGCAAGTGCTCGGCTATCAGGCGCTGCAGCGGTGGCGGAGCGTAAAGATCAGCCTCGCCTGTCAGTAACAAAACTGGCGTCCGCAGTTTTTCCATCGCGGCCCAAGTCACATCCACGCCGGACGGCTGCACGAAAACGCCATTTGGTTTGGCGCGCTTTTCAAGGGAAGCAAAAAGCGCAACACCATCGGGATTGCTTGCGCGATATGACGGACCCAACTCCAAGAATTCGGTCGAGACATATTGCCTGATGCCCGCGATGCCGAGCCGATCATAAAGGGCTCGCCACTCTTCTTCCTGCGGCGCCACGATCGTACCCGCCAATACCAGCGAGCGTACGCTTTCTGGGTGAGCAATCGCATAGGCCATGGCCGTGATACCCCCCGCCGCTGCTCCCAGGAAATGCGCTTTTTTGACGTCCAGGAACGCAAGCATGGCAGCGAGGTCTCCGGCTGACGTACCACGATCAGCGTCGTTTCCGACTTCGGACCTGTACGTGCCCCGGCGGGAATAGGCGATGACGCGGTACCCAGCCTCGGCGAAAGCGGCTCTCTGATTGTCCCAGATTTGGCAACTTTGCGACGCTGGATGGCAGAGTACCAGCGGTTCGCCATCGCCGCCCATATCCCAATACCAGAGCCTGACTCCAGGCGTTGTTGCGAAACCTTCAATCATGGACTTCCGATCAACGAACGAACGACGTCACTTTACTTTGCGTCTGACGACCTAGCCTACCTCGTCAAAAGCACATCGACGACGGCAACCTGCCCCGAGCCGGCGCGAACCACGATCGGATTTAAGTCGCAGGCTTTTACATGATCGCCGATTTCACTCGCCATCGTCGATAGGTTTGCGATCAACTCGGCGAGCGGGCCTGGGTCGGTCTTTGGGATGAGGTTTCTATAACCTTCCATCCGTTTTCCCAGTTTCGTCTCGGCGATGAGCGCTTTCGCCTCATCCACGGTCAATGGCCCCAGCGCCATCGCGTGGTCGGCGAAGAGCTCGACCAAAGTTCCGCCGGTGCCGGCTATTATTTTGACGCCGAACGGCGGTGCCGCCACGAACCCGGCCACGGCTTCCAGATCGCCGTGAAATTCCTCCTGAAGCTCAAATCCGTCGATGGCTGCCTCCGGCGCGCTTTTCCTGATGTTCTCGGCGATTGTCCTGATCGCGGCATCCAACCCGTCCATATCCTTAACACCAAGGATCACACCGCCAAGCTCGGATCGGTGGGAAATATCCTTCGATGCGACTTTGACGACCAGGGGAAATCCGATCTCTGCAACCCGCGTCACCGCTTCTTCTGGGGTTTTCACCACGAGTGACCGGATGGTGGGAATGCCGTAGGCGTTCAAGGTCCGATACGAATTCCGCAGCGATATTTGGGCATCGAGGCTTTCGCTTTCCTCTTCGAGATAGCTCGAAACTTGCTGCCGGGGAGATTGTTCGCCCTGAGTTCCAGACGCGGCGATCGTCTTGTGAGGCGGCCGCGTGGACAGTGCCCGTATCCCGACGAGACCTTCGCGCAAACCGCTTACGATTGGGATGCCATGGGCTTCGAACTTCGCCCTGATATCGGGATGAATTTCTTCCGAAGTTGGAGATATCGCGACCACGGGCTTGTCGGTCTCGAGCGTGCTTTTGCAATACGAATCAATGGGGCCGCTATAGGATTCGAGTGAACGTTCGTTAAGTCCGGCCTGGCAGTCCTGTATCACTGCGATGACATCCGATGTATCACCGCCGAGGATCGTCTTGATGGATCCGACCGTATCGCGAGCCCCGGGATCCACGACCGCGCCGAAGTCGATTGGGTTTTGCCCCATGGAACCTGGGAGTTGCTCCCGCAAGCGCGCTTCGACCGGGTTACCAAACTCGGCAAGCTCAAGGCCCACCGATGTCGCGACGTCACAGGCAAGCGCAGTCTGGCCACCTGAAATTCCAGCGATGGCCACCGCCGTGCAGTTCTCTCTGTGCCCATATCGCAGCAAGATTTCCAGGGCCGCATTCAGCTCGTCGTAATCATCGACCGATGCAATGCCATTCGCTTCGAAGAAAAGCCGGTAGGTGTCGGCATCGCTCGTCATTGAGCCGGTGTGAGCAAGTGTCGCGGCTGAACCGGCTTCGGACTTGCCCACTTTCAGGACGACGAGAGACTTTTTGTTGGTGAATATCAATTCGGCCGCGCGCGAAAACGCCGAGGGGTCCTTGATGGCCTCCAGGACAACGCCAATCGCCGTTGTCTCATCATCTTCTGCCAGCCATCGCATGTAATCGGCGGCCGTTAGTTGATACTCACTGCCAACCGTTATGATTTTCGAGATCCCGAACTCCGCTGAATTCATCAACGTGATTGCGGCTGAGCCGGATTGGGCAATTAGGGAAACATTTCCGGGTCTCGGTTTGCTCGAGGTTTTGGCCGGATATAAATAGATCCCATGCGTCAGATTGATGAGCCCCATACAGTTGGGGCCGTGGATATTCAGGGCGCATTGATCGGCGACAGACTGAAATCGGTCGATTTCGGCCTTCGAGAATCCCGAGGCATAAAATATAGCCGACTTTACATCCCGCTTTTCCAGTTCCAGCGCCGTTTCCGCTGCGGCGGAGGCGGGAACTGAGGCAATCGCCAGGTCGATACCCTCCGGCAAATCACTGATGGATTTGACTGTGGCAAGACCTTGAATTGATGTCGCGTCTCGGTGTATCGGGATTATCTGGCCTTGATACCCACGGCTTAGCAGGTTGTCGATTACGGTGTTCCCCTGCGCCATCTTTTTGCCGGACGCACCCAGTATGGCCACAGTTCTTGGTTTTATGAGAGATGAGACATCTCTTTCCATAAGACCTCCTCAATGCAGATTTCCGGGATGTTCACTGATTAATTAGTAGAGAGACGGCTCTTCGAAAAATTTCTTCGCATTATGATAAAACCACTTCTCCAATACCTTTTCCTTGAGCGGCAGCTGACGGTATTCGCTTACCAGGTCATCGAATGGGCAATTAAACAGATAGCGTGACAACCCAATCATTATTTTGTCCTGGAGGCGCGTGTTGCCGAACTGCAGCAACATTTCCCAACCGGACCCGGGTTTCGCAAAGTAGCGAGGACGATGCGCCGACGTATCACAGTATAGATTTGGATGCCGGCTCAGCAGGCCAACCATATCGGCGACCCACGGCCAGCCACCCAGCCCGGCCATGATTTTTAGCTCCGGAAAATCGATCGCAATCTGATCAAGATGCCTCGGATGGCCCAGATCGTAAGGCCTATCGTTCGCATAATTCATCGTGCTGTAGATCTTGACCGGAATACCGAGTTCTACGCATTTCGCATAGAGAGGGTAATACCGTCGGTCACTGGCCGGCAGGCAATTGCTGAGCGAGGTTACCCGAAAACCATTAGCCCCATCTTCGCGTACAAGGCGCTCAAGTTCGCGCACCGCGCGCATGCCATCCATCGGATCCAGCAGGGCAAACATCTTAAACCGGTTGGGGTGCTTGCGATGAATTTCGCCAATCTCGCTATTCGCCATGCCAACCAGGAAGCCATATTCAATACTGGCTTGATCCATATCGGCGATGAGTGCCTCAAACTGCCGACCCACCTCATCGGGCCCTAGGGGTTTAGGCGGCACCTGCGTCGGGTCCTTGCCGAAGACCGTGGCATAGTTTGAGAACCCATATCCCACTGGCCGATCCAGCGGTTCGCCGGTCGGGGTCCCAGGCCGCCCTCTGGTCGCGACCTCGGCTCGGGCCGCGGCTTCTGATTTGGGGGCTTCGATTTCAAGATCCACGATACGTGTTGTCATCAGGTCCGCCTTAAATGCCTAGTGGCTCCACCGCTTTAAATGAAGTGGCAACGTCGCATCCTAAGCCTTAGCAGTCAGATTTCCCTCTGCGGCCATTTGCATCAGCATCCCTCTGTCGATCTTATTGGTTCCGGCCAAAGGCATCTCGTCGAGGGTGATGACGCTGCGGGGAAATTGAAAGGCCGGGCCATTCTCGCGCGCGTAATGCTGGATCGCCGCCTCATCAATCTCATGCCCTGCGACCGGCACCACAAAGGCGATCGGAGCATGTCCACGCACGGGGTCTTCCAATGGTACGACGCTTGCCTGATCGATATCAGGATGCATTTCCAGCAACCGCTCGACATCACCCGGAAAGACATTCTCGCCGTTGCAAACGAACATGTCGTCCTCCCGGCCGGTGATGAAGTAGAACCCGTTCTCATCCCGGGTCATGACGTCCTTGGTGTGGTACCAGCCATCGACCACCACTTCGGCCATCTTCTCTGGCAGGTTCTTGTAGCCGGTGAGGTTCGATGGGCTGCGCGCCTCCAGCACGCCGGTATTTTCATCCGGCCCACCAACAAGGCGCAATTCCATTCCTGGAGCTGCGTAGCCAAGCGACAGTTTCGGGCGGGCAAGACCGTCGGGATGCGCCCCAAAGGCCGACGGGCCGTGCTCGGTCGTGCCATAAAAATTTGAGACATTTGCGGTCGGGAAATGCGATTGCACCTCATCGAACAAGGCCTCGGTCAACGGCGCCGATCCCATGCTGAGGCGCTCGACCGAAGACAGATCGCTTGCCGCGAGCGTTTCTTTTTCCCGGACCGCCAGCGCCAGCATCGTCGGGACCGACGTGACCCACGTGACGGCGTATTCGGAAATCGCGCGAATATAGTCATCGGCCTTGAAGCGCGGCATCAGAACAGCGGTCGCGTTCATGTAAAGCGCCATCTTCGATATAAAGAGCGCGTTCATGTGGTACTGCGGTGCCGCGATCAACAGCCGCTGGCGCGCGAGTTCTGCTCGATCCCCTTCCCAACGCGAGAGCGCAAAAAGTTGCCCCTCATGCGACAGCAGCACCCCTTTCGGCATTCCCGTTGAACCGGAGGTGTAGAGGATCATCGCTGTTTCCTCCGGCTCCGGCGAGACGATTTCAAACGGCCCCGGATCAAGCAGGCCGGCAAAATCATCGGCGCTCGAACCGTCAAGTGAGATTACCGGGTAGGTGTCTGGACAGACTCCTGCCCGATCGGCATCGGCGAGGATCAGCCGCGTCTCCGAATCCGTCAGAATGTGCTCAATGGTCTTCAGTGGCTGCTTGTAATTGACCGGAACAGCAACCAGTCCGGCCCGCAATATGCCCATATAGGCCGCGAAGTAGGCTACCGAATTCTCGGCGACAATAGCCACCGCATCGCCCCGCTCCAAACCGCGCGCACGCAGGCCGCGGGCGACGGCATTGGCAAGCTCGTCCATCGCGCGATGTGAATACCTATGCGGCTGTCCATCAGTATCGGGGCCGATCCCGGAAAGATCGATGAAAGCGGTCTTGTCGAGGTCGCGTTCGCGCTGGACCAACCCTCCGAGATTAGTTTGCAACCCATCCGCCATGCCAAAATCTCTCCTTCTTCCCGCACCTGTTAAAACGCCGTGTCATCGCAAGAAATCGCGGCAATGGGTCATGGGACCAAAATAGCCTTGCCAACAATCTTCCGATCGATCAATTCGCCGAGAGACGTCGGCAACTCCTCTAGAGGACGCACCGAATGAAGTGCCGGTCGAATCTTACCGTCTTTGACCAAATCTAGAAGCGACTCGAGGTCGGACCTGTTCCAGCCGTTCGAGCCCAAGATCTCAAATTCGAATGACCAAATGTAACGAATGTCGGTTTTCGGATCGTACCCATTCGTGGCACCACAGGTCAGCAGACGCCCCTCCCGCTTCAGAGCGCGAAAACATTCGGTCCATGAGTCCCCGCCGTTGTAGTTGACGATGACATCAGCGCCGCCGCTCTCAGCGAAAACCCGGGGCTTGCCCCAAAGGTCTCGGATGAACGCGACATAGTTCTCGCTGGAGGTGTCGATCACGTGGTCCGCGCCGAGCGCTTTGAGTTTTTCCGCCTTTTCCTTGGAGCTCGTGCAGGCTGCAACCTCCGCCCCGACCATTTTAGCCAACTGGATACAACAACTGCCGACGCCGCCGCTCGCGCCCAAGACCAACACCTTGTCCCCGGCACTCACCCGGCCCCGGTGCAACATCATCCGATGCGCGGTGCCATAGGCGATCGGCAGGGCAGCAGCATCCTCGAACGATACGCCATCAGGGATCGCAATCAGGTTTTGCTCGGGCACGGAGATATATTCACAAGCGCCGCCGGTGACCGTCTCCCCCAGAACACCGCCTTTTTCGTGCATCATCGGGTCGATCAGCACGCTCTGCCCAACCGCCCATTTGTCCGCGCCGACGTCAGATCCGATTTCGACGATCTCGCCTGCGACGTCTCCACCGGGGATCATTGGCAGCGGCGTCTTCAGTCCGGGGATCTGCTGTAAAATCATCGGGTCGAATCCGTTAAGCGCCACGGCTCTCACACGGACCATGCATTCGGTCGCCAACAACTCCGGTTTGGGGATGTCCGTGTACTGAAGCTGTTCGAGACCGCCATGCTCGTGGAAGACAATTGCTTTCATCTGTCTCTCAAAATCCTAATTGTTGAACTCGTGGAGAAAACCGTGAGGACCACCGGAGAAAACGTCCAAGACTAGGGCCGCTTGCCCATGAGGATGGGGGAGCCGCCCGCCCCTCGATGATGCTCTCTCAAACCGAATATGATCACGTCGGAAATGCTTTCGCAAGCCATACGCCGCGCCAAAATAATGTGTGGATCGGTTGCGAATGATCGGCTTCAGGATTGTGTTCCGGTGATATCTTGTGCGGAAATTTGGGACTCAAACCTCATCTCACAAGCTGAATTGGCGATAGAAATTGGTTGCCTAAATCACTGTCTTTTGACCTGATCTCCATCAGCCATCACTATTCAAGCCAACGGCATCGGCTAAAATGCCGTCATAATTGTTTCATCAGACAAATCTCGGTTTATAAAAATGGGAGAAAACCAATGATCAAGGTCAGTGTGCTCTATCCGAATGTCGAGGGCAGCAAGTTCGACATGGATTACTATTGCAACAGCCACATTCCCATGGTGAGAGATCGCTTGGGCGCTGCCTGTACCGGAGCCTCGGTCGACGGCGGCCTTGGCGGCGGCGCACCCGGAGCACCAGCGACCTACATCGCCATGGGCAATATCTTCTTCAACAGCGTGGAAGAATTTCAGGCCGCCTTTGGCCCGCATGCCGCGGAGATCATGGGTGACATTCCCAACTACACCGATATCGAGCCCGTCATCCAGGTCAGTGAAGTGAAACTCTGAGGCGTAAGGAGAGCCAATGTCGCATTCGACTGTCGTCAAACCAGGGGTTTATATGCGCCACGAGCCTGCCGACCCCAAAGTGCCGGTGCTGGTCGATGTGTCTCGCAGTGGGCGGGAATACCCGCATGATTTCCGCTCACCGATCCCATTCACGGTCCTGCATGACAACGTCTCAATGTATGTTGAGGAGCTGTGCGGTGCGGCCCCCGACCTGGGGGCAACTCTGCTCTATGCCTGTTTCCCCAACACCTATGTCGACACAAACCGCAGTGCCGCTGACATCGACGAACGATTGATCGATGGAAAATGGCCAGGGCCAATTGAGCAGAGTGACTTCACCGAGCGCGGCCTTGGGCTGATCAAGCGCCTGTCGCGCTATGGTGAGGATATGCAGGAGCGAAAACTGACGGTCGCAGAGGTCCAAGCCCGCCTCGACGACTATCACGAGCCCTATCATCAAGAGCTGGCGCGCATTCTGGCCAAGATCAGAGCGGCGCACGGCCGCGCTTATCAGGTCTCATGCCATTGCATGTCAGCGGTCGGTGCGCCAACCCATGCCGACCCAGGCCAGGACCGCGCCGACTTTAATCTCGGCGACGTGCACGGCACGACATGCTCGCCAGAGTTCATAGAGTTCGCGACAAAGACACTGGAAGATCTGGGTCATTCGGTCAGCGTAAACTTCCCCTATTACGGCGGTTACCTGACCCGGCGGCACAGTGACCCAACGAACCAGGTCGAGAGCCTCTTCGTCGAGATCAACAAGCGGATGTTCATCGACACCAAGAGCTTCAAGCGGACCGATGGTTTTCCGGCGGTCAAGGCTTCAATGGACCGCCTGATCGAGGCAATCTGTGAATATGCCGTCAAGTGAGCCTTAGGCGACTTCATGCCACCTAAGACCCAGAACACATCGGGAGAATAAAACCATGGCACCAGCGGAATCGAATGGCGGCGGCCAAGGGGACCGTATCATCCCCACTTATCAGGCACTCGCCGAAGACATCAAGGCCATGGGCATCGATATCGTATTCGGCCTGATGAGCGATGACACTGCGGTTTTCGCGGTAACCCTTGATGCCCTCGGAATTGTCTTTCACGGCGCCCGGCACGAGAACACCGCCATCGGCATGGCGGAGGGTTTCTCGATCGCCACCGGTCGCCTGGGGATTGCGATTATCGGACGCGGCCCGGCGACGGCCAATGGGCTGCATGCCGCCACATTCGCAAGCCGTACTGGTGCGAAGGTGTTGATCATTTACGGCGAAGAGATGGTCGACGGTGGGGCATTGAACACACTTGGTCCCGACTACAAGAGTTTCAATGCCAACGGCGTACTGTCCGCCGCCGGACTGAAGACCTTCGTTCCGACCAGCGCCGAGACCGCCAGACCAATGTTGGCCGATGCCGCCGCCGCCGCGATGCGGGGCCGCGCGGTGACCCTGAACCTACCGGTTAATGTGCAGCACGCTAATCTGCAGACAAACGGGCAAATGCCACCGGTACTAGAGCCAACGTCAATCCCCGCCGCGACTCCCAAAGCCAAGGCCATTGAAACCGCTGCCGCTTTGCTGCGCAACGCCCGCAAACCGTTGATTGTCGGAGGCTACGGAGCCTTCCGCGCCGGAGCCGGCGAAGCGCTGGAAAAATTGGCGGAACGAATTGGCGGATTGCTGGTCACCTCCGCCAAGGGCAAGGATATGTTTCGGGACAGCCCCTACAACATGGGCATCATCGGATCGTTCTCGCATTCCGCCGCCAGACGCTATGCCGAGCAAGCGGACTGCGTTATCGTCTTTGGCGCTGGACTCAATTTCTTCACCTCCAGCTTCGGCGAGTCCATGCCTGACGTGCCCTTGATCCAGGTCGATGCCAACCGCGCCCATATCGGCCGCTGGCTGGATGCCGACGTGGCGGTGGTGGGCGACGCGCGAATTGCCGCCGAGAACCTGCTGGAAGCAATCCCTGATCGACCAATCGCCGACAAGCCTTTCCACTCGGAAGCTGTCCGTCAGGACCTGGCTGCGTTCGATATCGCCAACGACTTTCAGCCCGCAAATACCACGCGTACGATCGACCCAAGATCGCTGGCGCTGGAACTTGACCGGATGCTGCCCAAGGACCGCAACATGGTCTATGACGCGGGGAATTTTCTGGGCGTGGTGCCGTATATTTCAGTGCCTGGGCCAGGCCATTTTAAGATGACGAACGATTTCGCGTCGATCGGTCTCGGATTTGGTGCGGCTTTAGGCTTCGCCAAGGCAAGGCCCGACACGCCGACCATTCTGGTGATCGGTGACGGCGGGTTCATGATGACCATGGGCGAACTAGAAACCGTTGTGCGCGAGGACCTGCCTTTGGTCATCGTGGTGATGAACGATTGCGCCTATGGCGCCGAACTACATTTCCTGAGGATGCGTCAGTTGCCGGTCGCGAAATCGGTTTTCCCAGACGTCGACTTCGCACCGATCGCCGCCGGGTTCGGCTTCGATGCCCACACCATCCGCTCGCTCGACGCGCTTCGGGAACTCGCGCCGCTGCTAGCAGCACCGGATGGCCCGATCTTCCTAGATTGCAAGATCAACGCCGACGTCGCCGCCCCCTTCATGAGCGAGGTCGCCGCCTTCGAGGCACGCCACGAGGGCGACTGACAGTTGGCAGCAAAGCCGGTTCAAACAAAACTCGCGCGCACCTCACCCATTTTTCCGAAATCGGCGACCGCGTGGTCGCCCGGCGAAATCGGCGTGATGCCGGTGCAGGTGCCGGTCATGACGATGTCACCGGCACAAAGCCCCCGGGTCGCGAGCGCCGGTTGACTGACACACCAGGCCAAAGCATCGAAAACGTGGTCCCAAAGCAAAACCGACGAATTACCCTCGGCAACCGACTTGCCATTGACGGACAGGGTGATCGGGTAATTACCCAAATCATAATCGCCCCAATTCGAAATTGCCGGCCCAACGACCGTTCCCACGTTTACGCCACCATCGGCAATCACGCGATATCCAGCCCCAGCAAGCGCACCTTCGAACCGGGCGCCGACGATCTCGAACGATGGGTGGATCGCTGCGACAACATTCTCAAGCTCGGCGCGGGTGTAGGGTGTCGGGCGTGCCGGTAGATCCGATTTCAATTTTATCGTGATCTCGGTTTCGAGGCTGTGACCCGGAAGGATGCTTACCTCAGCGCCGTCAACATGGGTGTATTTGGCGAACAAGGGCCCGAGAAAGGGTTGCTCGACCCCCAGCACCGCGAACAAAGCCTCGACGGTCGCGCCAATCTTCCAGCCGATCACATCTAGCCCCGCCACTGAGATCATATCTGACTGGATCTTGTAGGCCTCGTCCTCACCTACCGGGCAACCATCGAAATCCGTCGGTATCTTCGTACCATTGGTCCGTGCCTCCCAAAGCGCCCGCGCCGCAGTATTCGCCATTCTGGAAATCCTTATTTTAGTTGGTTTCGCGAAGGATCTTACATTGATTTCAGATTAGACCCTTCGCAATTAGCCGACACGCAGCCTCGCCGGTGTCCAGTTGTCGCGGCGGCGTTGACGCTTGCCAGCTTCGTTCTCGCCATCTAGGTGAACCGCGTTCGGTTCCGGAAATTTTTCCCGATCATCCAGCACGTTGACCATTACGTTGGCATAGGCCTCCTCGCCATCGGGCATATAGGCTGAAACGTAAACGCCGCATTTTCGGCAGATTAGAAACTCTGTTGCCCCCAGCCCAAATCGATAGCGCTCTAACAGTTCAGGATCATGTGCCGCGATCTCAATAGCGCCGGCCGGGTCAGAGATTGCCCGCGCATCGTGCTTGCGGCA
>JABIRP010000204.1 GCA_018699735.1 Rhodospirillaceae bacterium
CAAATGAGCCAGGAACCACCCACCGCCGACATCTGGGAACAACCCGATTGCAGTTTCCGGCATGGCCAGCATTAGGCGCTCCGTCGCCACCCGGCGCGAGCCGTATACCGACATACCAACGCCGCCGCCCATGGTCACGCCGTCGAGCAGTGCCACATAGGGTTTAGGGTAAGTGGCAATCAGATGATTGACCTTGTATTCTTCGAAAAAGAAGGTCCGCGATAACTCGGACGGCGCTTGGCCATCATTGTCGACCATGATCGACTTGCGGAGGGCTGGCACGTCACCGCCGGCACAAAAAGCGCGATCTCCCGCACCTTGGATGACCACAGCCTTAACCGCATCATCGCTTGCCCATTCCTCGAGCTGCGGCCCCATCGCCATGATCATCGGCAAGGTGAGCGCATTCAGCGCCTTCGGCCGGTTCAGCGTCATCGTCGCGATCGAACCATCGCGTTCGAATAAAATATCGTCGGTCATAAGCAATCCATGACGTTGGTGAGAGAGCTACGTGGTCTCTTACAAATCCTTATTGTGTCCATCAAGCCGCGATCGCGACCAGTTCTTGCATCAGGGTCGTTAGGCCACTGAGCCTGAGTTCGGATTTACCCCAAGCCCGGCGGTAGACAAGTTTGTGGTCCGGTCGCAGTTGGGCCGACCCCGCCTGCTTGCCAAGGAATTCCACCAATCCTGCTAAATTGGCAAAGTCGTTGCCGCGGAATGTGACGAGCGCCCCCTTGGGCCCGGCGTCAACCTTTTCAACGCCGGCGAGCTTACATAGCCGTTTGATGGCGATGACTTTCAACAGGTTCTCAACCTCATCCGGCAATTTCCCAAATCGGTCAGCCAGTTCCGCCGCGAATGAATCGATCTCATCCGCTTCAACCAGATTGGCGATGCGTCTGTAGAGACCGAGCCGCAAACCAAGGTCAGAGACATAAGCCTCTGGGATCAGCACGGGCGCGCCGAGAGAGATTTGCGGCGACCATTGCTCCGCGACCTCCGTCGCATCATCCGCCGCAGGCTCACGTGCTGCTTCGACCGCTTCGTGCAAGAGTTGCTGATAAAGCTCGATGCCCACTTCTTTGACATGCCCCGACTGTTCTTCGCCCAGAAGGTTGCCGGCCCCGCGAATGTCCATATCGTGGCTGGCGAGCGTGAAACCGGCGCCCAAGCTATCTAGGGTCTGCATTACCTCAAGCCGCCGCTTGGCGGTCGGGTTCAGCACCTTGGTCGGATGCGTCGTCAGGTAACCATAGGCCCGGGTCTTCGAGCGCCCTACCCGCCCCCGCAACTGATAAAGCTGAGACAAGCCGAACATATCGGCGCGATGGATAATGATGGTGTTGGCGTTCGGAATATCGAGGCCGGATTCAACAATATTGGTCGAAAGCAAGATATCGAAGGCCCCATCAACGAACCGGGTCATCACGTCTTCGAGCTCAGTCGCCGGCATCCGACCGTGGGCGGAGGCGATCTTGACCTCGGGCACCAGCTTGGTGATCCGGTCGTGCACCCGCGCCATGTCTTCAATACGCGGGCAGACGTAGAAGGTTTGGCCGCCACGGTAATGCTCGCGCAGGATGGCCTCTCGGATGATCATGCCGTCATACGGCATGACGAAGGTGCGGACCGCGAGCCGGTCTACCGGCGGCGTTGCAATCAGGCTCATCTCACGCACACCAGAAAGCGCCATCTGCAGCGTGCGCGGGATTGGTGTCGCGGTTAGCGTCAGCACATGCACTTCGGCACGGAGTTCCTTCAGGCGTTCCTTCTGGCCAACGCCAAAATGCTGCTCTTCATCAACCACCAACAGGCCGAGGTTGTCGAAGGCGATCGATTTGGACAAAAGCGCATGGGTGCCGATCACGATATTGCACTCACCCGACGCCAACTCCTCCTTAATCATCGTTGCGTCTTTCGCGCTCACCAAGCGCGAGAGTTGGCGCAGTTTGAGTGGCAGCCCGCGAAAACGGTCCTTAAAGACCTGGTGGTGCTGTCGGGCCAGAAGCGTCGTCGGGACCACGACAGCGACCTGATAGCCCTGCATGGCGACAACCATGGCGGCCCGCAAGGCCACCTCTGTCTTGCCGAAGCCAACGTCCCCGCAAATCAACCGGTCCATCGCATGACCGCTTGAAAGGTCCGCGACGGTCTCATCGATGGCGCGCAACTGATCGTCGGTCTCGGCGAACGGGAAGCGGGCGCAGAACTCGTCGTAGATACCGGGCGGTGGTGCCACCACCTCGGTGCGCCGGATGTGGCGCTCGGCGGCAATCCGGATCAGTTGGTCGGCCAGGTCCCGAATCCGTTTTTTGACCCGGGCCTTGCGCGCCTGCCACCCGGCCCCACCAAGCTTATCGAGTTGGGCGCCACTATCGGCCGAGCCGTAGCGCGACAGAACCTCGATGTTCTCCACCGGCACAAACAACCGGTCGCCGCCAGAGTACGAAAGTTTGATGCAGTCATGCGGCGCGCCACCGATCTCCAGCGTTTCCAACCCGTCGTACCGGCCGATACCATGCTCGACATGGACGACGAAATCGCGCTCCTCCAGTGCCGAGACCTCGCGCAGGAATTCATCCCCGCGACGACGGCGGCGTGATGGCCGCGCCAACCGTTCGCCCAGAATGTCCTGCTCTGTCACAACTACCAGATCGTCGAGCACAAACCCGGTTTCGATCCCCAGCACAACAGCCGCAATGTCCTCTGGCGGCAAGGCGCGGGCCTCGTCCTCGGATTTCACTTCCTGCAGGCTGCTAACGCCGTGCTCCCCCAAGAGCGTTACCAGCCGGTCGCGGGATCCCTCGGTGTACCCGGCCACAAGGACCCTGGCACCGTTCGCGCGGCGCGCATCAATCTCCTCTCGAACCGCGTCATAGATATTGATTTCCGGTCGCGCGCGCGCCTCGGCGAAACTCGGACCAAGCCGGCCGCCGAAATCCCGCTCAACCCGCGGGCTCTCATCCTGTTCACCCTGGCTAATGTCCTCGCTGTGCCCGCCGGCGAAGGGCGAGAACCGGACGACCTTTCGTTGCTTCAGGAGTTCCGCGAATTCATCGGTGCCGAGATAGAGACTGTCGGCATCTAGCGGCCGATAAACCATGCCCGCCTCGCCGCCCTTGGCTTTGAGCAGGGATTTGCGGGTGTCGTGGTATTCGGCGATCAACTCAAATCGAGAGGCGGCGGATGCGTCAATTTGGTGGTCCAATGCCAGGAGCGCCGTCGGCACATAATCGAGCAGCGTCGCCATGGTCTCGTGAAACAGCGGCAACCAGTGCTCAACACCGGAGTGCCGGCGACCGGCGCTGACGGATTCGTATATCGTGTCCTTGGAAACCTCGGTCCCGAACTGGCGGCGATAAGTGGCGCGGAACCTCTCAACCGCCTCCTCATCGAGCGAGAATTCAGCGACCGGAAGGAAGCGGATCGATTTCAATTTTGCCGTCGTCCGCTGACTGACGGGGTCGAAGCCTCGAATGCCATCCAAATCATCACCGAAAAAATCGAGCCGCGATGGCTCCGCCGACCCAGGCGCGAAAACATCCACGATCCCACCGCGAACCGCATATTCCCCCGGTTCCCGCACCGTGTCGGTTCGGATATAGCCATTGCGCTCAAAAAACCGGGTCAAATCCTCGGTTGCGATCACCGAGCCGACCTTGAGGGACAAGCTGGAGCCGGCGAAATACCCAGGTTCCGGCACCCGCTGCAGCAACGCATTCACTGTGGTCAGGACGATCAACGGCTTGGATTTGGCCGAGCTGTCACCAATCACGCTCAGGCGGGCCAGCGCCCCAATCCGGCGGCCGACAATCTCGCCATGCGGTGAGACCCGGTCATACGGCAGGCAATCCCAGGCCGGAATGCCGATCCGCTCAACCTCCGGCGCGAAAAATCCAAGAGCCTGCTCCAGCCGCGCCATATGCGCATCGTCGCTGGCCACGTGCAAAACCCGGCCGTGCTCACGGGCCAAGGTCGCCAGGGCCGGTGCATCACAGCCGTCGGGCACGCCTTGTAGCGAAAGGGCGTTAAAATGATCAGGTAATATATTCAATTTATCAACCAGTTATCGCGCGACCTTAAAGTCTTTTAGCATATCGAGAACATCGCTCTCGTACTCTTCCGGCGCCGCTTCCTGGCCGGTGGCCCACTTGTAGAGCCTGGGATCGGGAATCTCCAGTAAAGCCTCGTAGGCATCGAGTTGAGCATCGTTCAATGTCGCCAGATGCCGACGCGCGAAAGTGCCGAGCAACAGATCGGTTTCCTTGGTGCCGGTGTAGCTGCTGCGGTAGAGCAACCGCTTGCGACGATCGTCCAGGGCGACGTCCATCACTCTCTCCTTGGGGTGTGGGTGCAGCCTACGGTATAAAACTTAGACCCTGTCCTGTCAGCCCCGAGAGACCGTGCGCCCAGAAATCCTGTTCCCACTGTTTTCCGCCGTCACCCGCCTGAAAGGCGTCGGACCCCGGATCGGCAAGCTGATCGAAGGATTGGCCGGCCCGCATATTGCCGACCTGCTTTGGCACCTACCCTCGGGCCTGATCGACCGCCGGTTCTCACCAAAACTAGCGGAAGCGCCAGACGGCGTCATCTGCACCGTCACCGTGGAGATCGTTGACCACATAGCCGGACGCAGCAAACGCCAACCCTACCGCGTGGTCTGCCAGGATGACACCGCCCTGATCGAGTTAATATTTTTCCACGCCAAGGCGGATTGGCTGGCAAAGCAGCTCCCCATCGGCTCGACCCGGGTGCTGAGCGGAAAGATAGAGCATTTTGGCGGCAAGCTGCAGATGCCGCACCCCGATCATATCGTACCGCCCGAAGAGGCCGAGAGCGTACGCACAGTTGAGCCGGTGTATCCGCTGACCGGTGGCTTGATCCTAAAGACCCTTGGCAAAACCATCGGCCAGGCCCTGGAACAAGCCCCGGAGCTTTCCGAGTGGGGCAATGAACCCTTGGTCAAACAAAGGGGTTGGCCAACTTGGAGAGCGGCTCTAGAGGCCGCACATCATCCGGCCAATGCCGAAGATATCGAACCGCTAGCACCGGCACGCCAGCGATTGGCCTATGACGAGCTTCTGGCCAACCAACTAGCGTTGGCCTTGGTGCGGGCGCACCAGAAACGCCGCAAGGGTCGGCGTATCGAGGGCAACGGCGACAAGCGCGCCCTGGTCAAAGCGGCCCTGCCGTTCGAATTGAC
>JABIRP010000002.1 GCA_018699735.1 Rhodospirillaceae bacterium
AGGCGAGGGTTCTTGTGACTGCGTCGGCGTAGATGGTTTCGATATGTATGGCGGCTGCTTCAAGGCGTCAGGGTTGGTGAACTGAGTTGCTCACGAGTTATCATCATTGAGAGCAGTAAGTCAGCCCTTACACGATCTTCGGGATTGGTCGTGCCCTTCGCGCAATACCATAGTGCTGGATTGAAATCAGGCTCCATCATCAGTAAGCGTGTGGGTAACCCGCCCTTGTTGATTTTGAGGAATTCGCGATTGTATGGCGCTGATAGCGGGTGATCGTGTCCGCTTAAATTACGCGGACACTTATTTTGACGGATCGGCGTCGGGGCAAACGGGGTAGTTATTCGAAAGCCTTCAAGCGGCGGGTGGTTTCGGAGACGTTGGAGCCTGGCGCTTCGGTCTCGGCGGTGGCACGGAGCCACGGTCTCAATGCGAACATGGTGTTTCTTTGGCGCCGTGATCCCCGGTTTGGTCCGGGTAGGAATGCAGCATCCTTTCTTCCTGTCGAGGTACGTAGTGTTGAACTGGCGGCGGTTTGTGAATCCACGACCGACACGTCCTGCTCCGGCAAGATCGAGATCGCTCTTGCCTCGGGGCACCGGCTGACGCTGAGCGGCTCTTTCGATCCAGAGCTTGTGCTGCAGTTGGCAAAGGGACTGAGCGAATGATCCCGGTTCCTGTGGCGACGAAGGTGTGGCTTTCTGCGGGGGTTACTGACATGAGAAAAGGATTCAATGGCCTCTCGACGCTGGCGCAGGATGTGTTGAAGCAGGACCCGTTTTCAGGGCACCTGTTCGTATTTCGGGGTCGTCGAGGAGATCTGATTAAATTGATCTGGTGGGATGGCCAAGGTGCGTGCCTGTTCTCGAAGCGGTTGGAGAAGGGTCGGTTTGTCTGGCCCTCGGCGACCAGTGGCAAGGTCACGCTATCACCGGCACAACTGTCGATGCTGCTGGAAGGGATAGACTGGCGCACGCCGGAAAGAACATGGCGACCGCTGACGGCCGGATAGCGGATAAATCACTCAGAAACAGCGGAATTCTGTTGGTTCGGGATTCCCTTGAACGTCTGATTTTGCTATAAATCCTCATGTTCGAGACGACCTCCAATCTGCCCGATGACGTCGCCGCGTTGCAGGCAATGATCGCGCTTCGGGATGCCGAGATTGAGGTCCGCGACAAGAAGCTGTCGATCTTCGAGACGGAGATCATCGAGCGCGATTACCGGATCGAGAAGCTTAAACATGAGCTGGCCGGTCTGCGGCGTCATCGCTTCGGATCACGCTCCGAAACTCTTGATCAGCTTGAGCTGACACTGGAAGAGGAAGAGATCGCACGGGCAGTTGATACGCCTGTTGCCGAGGACACCGACGATGCTGCAGAAGACACGCCAAAACGAAAGCCGCGCCGCAAACCTCTGCCCGACCATCTCCACCGCAACGATCAGATGCTGTCGCCGGGCGAGGAATGCAGTGCCTGCGGCGGGTCGTTGAAGACGCTTGGCGAGGATGTCACCGAGGAACTGGAATACGTGCCGGGGCGGTTTGTCGTGAACCGGATCATCCGGCCTCGCATGGCGTGTTCGTGCTGCGATGCCATCTGCCAGTCACCATTACCGTCACGCCCAATAGACAAGGGCATAGCGGGACCGGGATTACTCGCGCATGTTCTCGTGAACAAGTACGCGGATCATTTGCCGCTTTATCGTCAGAGCCAAATCTTCGAGCGCGAGGGTATCGATCTGGACCGCTCGACATTGGCGGATTGGGTCGGCAAATCCGCGGCTCTTCTCGAACCATTGGCCGGCGCCATTCAGCGCCATGTGCTGTCGGGAGCAGCTATCTTCGCGGACGATACGCCGGTGAATATGCTCTCTCCCGGTGCGGGAAAGACAAAGACTGCACGGCTCTGGGCCTATGTCCGGGACGAGAGACCGTGGAAAGGTGATGCCCCTCCGGCTGCATTCTATCGCTTCTCGCGGGACCGCAAGGGCGAACAACCGACCGAACATCTCAAGGACTATAAAGGCTGGATGCACGCCGACGGATATTCCGGCTTCAACGATCTC
>JABIRP010000003.1 GCA_018699735.1 Rhodospirillaceae bacterium
CATGCTTAAGGCACGACGCGGCATTAACGGTCGGAGCCTGGCCGCGGCCTCGTGAGCCGAGGCCCCCTGTCGAGACGATGAGCCAATGGCCGTAGTAAGCGAACCGCAAGCGGAACATGACGTTCCTTTGGAAGAGCCAGGTCCTGGGCAAGACCCCGCACCGGGGCATGAGCCCGAGGCGAGTGCGACGGTTTGGCCCGATGCTGCGGCGATCCCACGATACGTCGACAAGTACTTCACGCGAACCAAGGATTGCGTCGCCCGATTCGGTGACAAACAGGTAACCTATGCAGTCTTTATGCGCCGCCCGGTTACCTGCGCACCCAAGCTTGCGGTCGAGTGGATCCGGAATGTTGCGCGCGAGCGTGGTATCGACATCTCAGTCGAATTGAACTTTAAGGAAGGCGCCTGGGTAGGGGCCGGCGAACCGATCCTCACTATCTCCGGGTCATTTTATCATCTGGTCGATCTGGAAACCCAGTACCTGCAGAAGCTGGGTGCTGCCTGCGTCGCAGCCTACAACGCCTACATGATGTGTGTTGAGTTGCCGAAGGCAGGGTTCTTGGCGATGGACGCACGACATTGCGCCGGGGTGCAGATGGCCGAATTGATGGCCTATGGAGCCAGCGTCGGTTCGAATAAAGCCAAAGCCAAGGTTGGCGCGGTTGGTTTTATCGGCAACGCCTCTGATGAAACCGCGCATTATTTCGGGCAAACGGCCGGTCTTGGCACTATGCCACACGCGTTGATTGGCTATGCCGGATCGACCTTGCGCGCGGCTGAGATGTTCCACGAAACCTATCCCGACCAAAACTTAACGGTGCTGGTTGATTATTTTGGCCAAGAGATTACCGACTCGCTTGCAGTCGCCAGGCGATTTCCAGAGCTTGCCGCAGAGGGAAAACTGGCCTTCAGGCTCGACACCCATGGTGGACGGTATGTCGAGGAATTGGATATCGGCGAGTCCTACGCCGCACTTGAACGCAATGCGCCGCAGGCTGTGCGCGGTTATCGTACCGAGACTGAATTGCGCTACCTAATCGGCACCGGTGTTTCGGCCGCTGCGGTCTGGCATCTGCGTGAGTGCTTGGATGAAGCCGGATTCCCGAACGCTAAGATCGTCGGCTCCAGTGGCTTCAATCCAGAGAAGTGCAGAGTGATGGCGCTTGCCGAGGCACCGCTAGATGTTATCGGTACCGGCTCGTATCTACCGGAAAAGTGGAGCGAGACCTATGCGACATCGGACATCATCGACTATGATGGCGAACCGCGCGTCAAGGTTGGCCGCGAATTTCTGTTGAGACAAACGCCCGAATGACATCTCGTAAAATTCTCCTGCTGGTACATCAAAAGACCTCCGTTGCTGGACGAGTGGGTGAGATTTTGGCCGCACGCGGTTGGGAACTCGACATGCGCCGACCGTGTGTCAGCTGTGAGCTGCCGGAGCGGGCTGAGGACTATGCTGGTGTCGTGGTCTTCGGCGGGCCGCAGAGCGCCAACGACGATCACGTGAACGGTATTCGCGATGAGATCGACTTCATTCCAAAAGTGCTGGAGGCTGGCGTCCCGTTTCTGGGCATCTGCCTCGGCGGCCAGATGCTGGCCCGCGCGTTGGGTGCAAAGGTCTCTGAACATCCCGAGCAGCGGGTCGAGGTCGGTTATAACCGGATCCAACCAACAGAGGCCGGCGAGGCGTATTTCGAGCACTCGGAGTTCTTCTATCAATGGCACCGCGAAGGCTTTGAACTACCGCATGGCGCCGAACTCTTGGCGGAAGGCGAACATTTTCCGAACCAGGCCTATATCGTGAATGACAACGCCATCGGCATTCAGTTCCACCCCGAGATTACCTGGGACATGATCAATCGTTGGACCAAGGGTGCGGCCCATCGTCTGGACCGCCCGGGCGCGCAACCGAAGAAGGCGCATGTCGCCGGATACAAGATGTTCGACGAGGGTGTGCAACGCTGGACGGGCGCACTATTCGATCGCCTCGGATGGGTCGATCACACCGCCCTGGCAAGTGCCGAGGCGGCGGACTGATTTAGGCGCGGCGGCGGGAGACGAAAAGGTCAATCACGCAAGTCGGAAACGCTACCCGCCTAAATGCCCGCGTTTCACCCAGAGCAAACAGCCGGTCTCGCTGTGGGGGGCGTGGCGACTGCCGTCGGGTTGGCGGATCCATGTGCCGGCGGGATAGACGCCATATTCGTCGCGCAACTCGCCGTCCAGGACGAACACTTCTTCGCCACCTGGATGCGGGTCATCCGCGACGGCGGTCCCGGGCTCGAAACGGACGAGTGAGACTTTTTCGTCCCCATGTTCGTGCAAGGGCATGGCCGATAGCCCCGGAACCGGACGGGCGATCCAATCCGACGTGTTTGTGTCGATTGCGAACTGGGTGTCGTCGCCGTCGTTGAATTGGTGCAGCTTGACCAGGATCGTACAGCCATCGGTGCAGCTTGGCGTATGACTGGTGCCGACCGGATTGCGCACATAGGTGCCGGCCGGGTAATCGCCACTCTCATCGGAGAATGTGCCGTCGAGAACCAGAAACTCTTCACCACCGCCATGTTCGTGCGCGGAAAACGCGGCACCAGGCGCGAACCGGACGATCGTGGTGGCGCGCGCAACCTCGTCACCGATGCGATCCAACATCTTGCGCTCAACGCCGGCGCTGGGCGATGCGGTCCAAGCCATGGCGTTGGTATCTATGACAACCCGCTCGGCGAAATCAGCGTTGATCTTCATCGGTCCCTCACTCGTTCATAGCCTTGGGCAGTGGTGATGAACGTGGGGCGGCCGACCGGTGGTGTCAACGGTGGGTGGCGTTTACGGCCACCACTCAATCGCCGCTTCCCGGCTTAAGCCTCTCCGAACACCCGGCGGAAGATGGTGTCGACATGCTTGGTGTGGTGACCAAGATCGAAGAGCGCTTCGATCTCTGCCGTCGAGAGACACGCACCAACCTCGTCGTCCGCTTTCAGGAGTGTCAGGAAGTCCTTACCCTCGAGCCAGACCGGCATGGCGTTGCGCTGTACGGCTTCGTAGGCGTTCTCGCGGCTCATACCGGCTTGCGTCAAGGCCAACAGGACGCGCTGCGAGTGGACGAGGCCACCGAGCTGATCGAGATTGCGTTGCATGCCGTCTGGATAGACCAACAGTTTGTCGACAACACTGGTCATGCGAACCAACGCGAAATCGAGAGTGACAGTTGCGTCCGGGCCGATCATGCGCTCGACCGAAGAATGCGAGATGTCGCGCTCGTGCCAAAGAGCGACGTTCTCCAGAGCAGGTGTCACGGCCGATCGCACGATGCGGGCAAGGCCGGTCAGGTTTTCGGTCAGGATCGGGTTGCGCTTGTGCGGCATGGCCGACGAGCCCTTTTGTCCGGGAGAGAAAAACTCCTCAGCCTCTCGGACTTCAGTGCGCTGCATGTGGCGAATCTCGGTTGCCAGCCGTTCGACCGAGCTGGCGATCACACCGAGTGTGGCGAAGAACATGGCATGGCGGTCGCGCGGAATTACTTGGGTAGAGACCGGCTCCGGTTCCAGACCGAGCTTGGCGGCGACATGCTCTTCCACGCGTGGGTCGATATTGGCGAAAGTTCCGACCGCACCAGAAATGGCGCAGGTGGCGATTTCTTTGCGAGCTGCCACCAGGCGCTCGCGGTTGCGCTGGAATTCTGCGTGGTAGCCAGCGAGTTTTAACCCGAAGGTCACCGGTTCGGCGTGAATGCCATGACTGCGCCCGACCACAGGCGTCATCTTGTGCTCAAAGGCGCGGCGTTTGATGGCGTCCAGCAACCCGTCGACATCCTCAAGCAACAAGTCCGCAGCTTGCGTCAGCTGTACCGCGAGACAGGTATCGAGCACGTCGGAGGACGTCATGCCTTGGTGCACAAACCGGGCTTCGTCGCCTACGTGTTCCGCCAGATTGGTCAGGAAGGCGATCACGTCATGTTTGGTTTCGCGCTCGATCTCGTCAATACGATCGATCTCGAAGGCGCCACGCTCCCAAACCGCCTTTGCCGCCTCCTTGGGGATGACGCCGAGTTCTGCTTGCGCGTCGCAGGCGTGTGCCTCGATCTCGAACCAGATGCGGAATTTGTTCTCAGGTTCCCAAATTTGGGTCATGGCGGGACGGGAATAGCGGGGAATCACGGGCTTTGCACTCCTGGCGGTGGGGCGGTCGGGGAGGTGAGAACATCCAGAGCGCGACGCCCTGCGTCAAGTGGAGATATCTGGACCCCTTTGCACCTCAATACCGCGCACCAGAACCCGCAGAATGACGATCCTGCGGGTTGGCCCGGAGGCGGCCGCGAATCCCGCGGCCGCCAGGGCATTGTGGGCATGCTTTCCGTTACGGAATCGGCTTCAGCGCTAGCTCTTTGGCCGACGCCTTCACGAAACCGTACTTGGCGTAAATATTCTGCGCTGCGTCGCTCGACAAGTAGTCGAGGTAGGCCTTGGCGTTTGCTTGATTGCGCCCAGTCTTAAGGGCACCAATGGCGTAGCCGACCTTATCCGCTTTGTTGAGCGGTGCCGGGATGGCGACACCGTCGATCTTGCGTCCGTGCTTTTGCGCTTCGATGATTTCGGTCACCCAAACGATACCAGCATCAGCCTGACCCTTCTCGATGCGCTCGGGCGTCTCGCGGTGGTGACGTTGAGTGAACCAAGTTTTCCCCTTGATCGCCCAGCAACTTTTGCACTTAGCGTTCGCGGTGACCTTTTCGTATAGGCCCATATCACGCAGCATTTCGGCTCCGTAAAACTTGAAGATGCCCTCGGTCAACGGATTAGGGTGCGATTGCACCAAATCGTCGCGACCCAGGTCCTTCGGCCCCTTGATACCCTTCGGGTTACCGGCGGCGACCATGAGTTCAAGCTTGTTGTGGATATAAATCTTGAACGTGCTCATCGTTCCGGCCTTCTTCAGTTTCTTTAGATGGCCGAGGTTGACGCTGGCATAGACGTCCGGGTTCTTTGCGGTGTCCTTGCCGTTAATCTTTCCACCCTTGGTGATTTGCTTGAGGATCTGGCCCGGCGGAATCGTTTCGACATAGACCGTCTTGACCGAAGGGTTCTTGCTCTGGAAATCCTTGACCAGCTCCTCCATGACCATGAACTGATTGCCGGCGAGATACAGCACCAGCTCCGCCTTGTAGGAATCCTCAATCTTCCCGTAATCGACTTTTCCGCCGACATGGAATGTGCGGTAATCCTTGTTTTCGCCCTCGGCAGCAAGTGCTGTTCCCGATGCGGCAATCAGGAACATCGCCCCCATCATGGAAGATTTGATTTTCATATTCTCCCACCTAACCATTTGTTTAATATGGTAGTTTGCCGACAATCGGCCTCCCTCCAATCAGGAATTTCCGCCTGATTAGTGGATCATATCAAAAATTCAATTTTATGAATATGTTTTCGCGCTGCGACAGCTTAAGGGCCCCAATTCTCTCCGGGGCCGGGTGGATTTAGACCAACACTCGGTCCTTGAACATTTCCTGCCTCTCAGTGTTATTCGGCTTACCTCGCCCGCTTCCAGGTGGTTGCGCCGGACCCGTCCTCGAGTGCAATGCCGGCGGTTAGCAGTTCGTCGCGAATGCGATCGGCTTCGGCAAAGTCTTTCGTTTGCCGGGCCGTCGCGCGGGCTACGATAAGCGCCTCAATGCCGGCATCGTCCAGGTCGCCATCGCTCGACCCACGCTTGAACCAATCCTCCGGGTCATCACCGAGAAGCCCAAGCAACTCTGCACTGCCGATCAGGTTCGATTTGGTCGCCGCGTTCGGAGATTTGTTCAGGGTACTTGCCATCTCATGCAATCGAGAGATCGCAAGTGGCGTGTTCAGGTCGTCTGACAAGGCCGCAAGTACGGCATCTGACACAACCGGCTCGGACTCAAGTTCATCGGTGTTCCGGAGCGCCTGATAGAGCCGATCAAGCGCCGATTTTGCCTCGCTAAGCCCTTGCTTGGAATAATCCAGCGGTGCCCGGTAATGCCCGGCAAGCAGCGCATAACGGATTACCTCGCCCGGCCACTCCTCGAGCAAGTCATGCACGGTGTAGAAGTTGCCGAGAGATTTCGACATCTTCTCGCCCTCGACGGTGACGTAGCCGTTATGCATCCAGTATTTCGCCATGATATCGGTGCCGAAGCAGCAGCGGCTCTGGGCAATCTCGTTCTCATGGTGGGGAAAGATCAAGTCGAGGCCGCCAGCATGAATGTCGAAGGTCTCGCCCAGATACTCGCGCGACATGGCCGAGCACTCGATGTGCCAGCCCGGCCGGCCGTAACCCCACGGACTGTCCCAACCGGGCGTGTCATCGTCCGACGGTTTCCACATGACGAAGTCGGCGGGGTCGCGTTTGTAGGGTGCGACCTCGACCCGGGCGCCGTCGATCAGATCCTTTCGATTGCGCCTAGAGAGGCCGCCGTAATCCGCCATCGAGGGAACATTGAACAGCACATGGCCCTCGGCCTCGTAGGCGTGGCCCTTCTCGATCAGGCGCTCGGTCATGGCGATCATTTGCGCGATGAACTCGGTCGCGCGCGGTTCCTGGTCGGGTGGCAGAGCGCCAATTGCCAGCATGTCCTGGCGATAAATCCTGGTCGGCTCTTCGGTCACCTCGGCGATCGACACGCCGCGTTCGCGGGCCCGTTCGTTGATCTTGTCATCGATGTCGGTGATGTTGCGCACGTAGGTGACGCGGGGATACAGCCGGCGTAGCAAGCGTGCCAACACATCGAACACCACCACCGGGCGGGCGTTACCAATATGCGCGTGGTCATACACCGTCGGCCCGCAGGCATAGAGCCGCACATGGCTCGGGTCGAGCGGCACGAAGAGCTCTTTCTTGCGGGTCAGGGTGTTGTGGATTTTGAGGGACATCACTCCGCCGCGTCCGTCTTGCCCGAATCCTGGCGCGGCTCTTGATACGCTCCGAGAAAGGCATTCGTGATTGGATAGCGTCGGTCACGACCAAAGGCCTTGAGGCCGAGCTTGACGCCTGGGGCCGCTTGTCGGCGCTTGTATTCGGCGCGGTCGAGCATACGCCAGATGCGCATCACCAGATCGTGGTCGTAGCCCATCTGGACGATCCGATCGACCGGGGTCTCGTTCTCGATCAGTTCGTTCAGGATGGCGTCCAGCACGTCATAGGGCGGCAGGCTGTCCTGGTCGGTCTGGTCGGGCTTTAGTTCGGCGGACGGCGGCTTGGTGATAATGCGATCCGGCATGACCAGACCCTCAGGGCCAAGGCCGCCGGCAGGTTTGTGCTGGTTGCGCCAACGCGAGAGATCGAACACCACCACCTTATAGGCATCCTTCAGCGCGTTGTAGCCGCCGCACATGTCACCGTAGAGCGTCGCATAGCCGACCGACATCTCGGATTTGTTGCCGGTTGAGAGCACCATCGAGCCGAACTTGTTGGAAAGCGCCATCAGCGTCATCCCACGGGCCCGAGATTGCACATTCTCTTCGGTAGTGTCGGCGTTGGTGCCGGCCATCATGTCCGACAGCATCTCGTCGAACGCGCCCATCGCCGGGCCGATATTCACGGTGTCGAGGCGAACGCCGAGCATCTGGGCACACCCGGCCGCATCATCCAGGCTTTCCTGGCTGGTATAGGGCGAGGGCATCATTACGCAATGCACCCGGTCGGCCCCAAGCGCATCCACCGCGACGGCGGCACTGAGGGCCGAGTCGATGCCACCGGATAACCCCAGGATCACACCCGGAAAGCCGTTTTTGTCGACGTAATCGCCAAGTCCGACCCGCATCGCCTGATAGATCGAGGCAAGACCGGTTTCGATCTCGGCGATCTCGCCCGGCGAGCAGATCCAGCCGCCATCGGCATTTCGGGTCCAATGGGTCGTCACCACCGTTTCGGCCCAGGCCGGCAATTGGTGGGCAATCGAATGGTCGGCGTTGACCACGAAGGAGCCACCATCGAACACCAACTCGTCCTGGCCGCCGATCTGGTTCAGATAGATCAAGGGCAGGCCGCTCTCGACCACCCGCGCCATGACATGGTTTAACCGCTGATCGGTCTTCGCCGCTTCGAACGGTGAGCCGTTTGGGACCAGCAGTATCTCGCCGCCGGTCTCTGAAATGCATTCGACCACGTCCGGGGTCCAAATATCTTCGCAGATCGGCACACCAATGCGCACGCCGCGAAAGTTGATCGGACCGGGCAGGGGGCCAGGCTCGAACACGCGCTTTTCGTCGAAGACGCCGTAGTTCGGTAGGTCGTGCTTGTAGCGTGCGGCCTCTATCTTGCCACCGTCGATTAGCAGCAGGGCATTATGCAGCCCGCCGCCTTCGTCGCGCCAGGGCGCCCCC
This sequence comes from Rhodospirillaceae bacterium, assembly GCA_018699735.1. Classification (GTDB taxonomy): domain Bacteria; phylum Pseudomonadota; class Alphaproteobacteria; order Thalassobaculales; family Thalassobaculaceae; genus JABIRP01. Next base: position 8,349 of record JABIRP010000003.1, read on the forward strand.
AGCAGGACGGCCGGGCCGCCATCGTCGGTCTCGCGCGCGAACGCCTCGACCTGGCGGCGCAGATCGTCGATGAAAAGCGGCTTCAACACCAAGTCTTCGGGCGGATAACCGCAAGTGTAAAGCTCACTGGTCAGCACAAGGTCAGCCCCGTCCTCGGCCGCACGTCGTCGCGCCTCTCGCAGTTTTGCGAGATTTGCGTCAATGCGCCCGACGGTTGGGTTCAACTGGGCGAGGGATATGGTCAGTTTATCTGTCATAGCGGCATTGTCTTAGCGCGGTCAGCCCGTCGGGCCAACATGAATTGGAGGTCGGCACTTTACATTGGGTTTGTGCTCAAGGTCTCTCTTCCCTAGTTCAACGTGAACACCTCGTCCATCGCGTCCCAATCAGGCTCAACCTTACTGGCAAAACCGACCTCGGAGATCAGGCCGTCAGTCGCGAGTATCCCGTCGCGAATGTCGAGGCAGGTGGTTCCTGAAACCGAACGGTAGAGTTCCGGGTGAGCACCAAGAAACGCGGCTTGTTCGGCGTCTCCGGCGGCTGACATACCGAAAATAAAGTGGTGGCCGTTGCGCTCGACATGGGAAATGCCGAGCAGCGAGACCAGCGTCAAATCCTGCTGGACCGCGAGGCCGGCTTGCATCGTTAGGTCCTCCCCGGTCAGGAAGTATTGCTCCGCTCCCGCCTCTTGATTCCACAACTTGCAACGCGCCAGGTTGAGGAGGGATTTCGTATACCCCTTGCAGCATTTTGAGGACACACCTGCATATCCAAGCGGGCGGTGCTCAGGAAAGGTCGAGAGAGTAGCATCGGACTCGTCGATCACCACGGGCGCATGAACCGCCAGCGGGCTGACGTCGGTGACGGCGCTGGCGGCGCGGTGGATCGGTTGCTCGAAATAGATTAGCGATTGGCGGAAGCGTTCGAGGCTGGGGTCGGCAGCGACACGCGCCATCAGCTCCAGAATACCTTCGGCACTTTGGTACTGCTCGTTGCCGTCAAGACTGGCGAAATACGGCTGATCCAGTTGGTCGAGTACGGCCGCGATCTGTCGCAGTCGTTCGAGATCCGATGCGACCTCGCCGCCAATCTTGAGTTTGAAGTAACGATGGCCATAGGCGGCGATCACATCTTCCAACGTCTCCGGCAGACCGTCGTTCAGGCGGTCGCCCGGTGCGAGGTCACCTGCATGAAGCGCATCGATCAGCCCGACCGTGTGGCGCGCGTGCACTTGCTCCAGCGGCTGAAGCGACCCGAGGAAGGCATCGAGATCGAAACTACCCAAGTCTGGGGTCAGGCGGACGTCCAGACCGATCAGGTTGCGCTGAATGGTCTCGGCGAAGGTCAGCCCCTTCGCCTTGGCCAGCGCGTCAGCGACCGCGCGATCGAGCAATGCTGGCCCAAATCCGGCGGCGAGCGGCGGCAAATCGGCCTCGGCACAGCGTGAGAGCTGGTCGGAATAGTTTCCGGCAAATATCCCGAACGCCGTGTCGGGGCCGCCTGCGAGATAGCCTTCGGCGGCAATTCGCACGGAGGTTTTCAGGTTTTCTACGTCTTGCTCGTTCGTCAACTCGGCGCGCTTGTCGAACCATTTGGGAGCAAATACTTCGGCCGAGGCCCCCCACACATCGCCGTAACCATCTACGTCTACCCGGACCCGAGCAAAGGCCTGGGTTGCCGCCTCAAGCGTAACCATGCCGTAGCGAAATGGGATCCGAAGGCGAAAATCCCGCCCATGCAGGCGAACTTCTTTGATCTTCAGCCGTGGCGCGGTCATGTCGCGCTTCCATTCATATAAGGCTTTAGGCAGGCATAAATCGTGCTGTGATGTGGCGTCGGTATTCCAAACTCGGTGCCCAGCCGAACGACCAATCCGGAGAAACTTTCCAACTCCATGCGTTTGCCGCGGTCGAGGTCGTAATACATTGAGGCGTAAAGGCCCGGTGGGAAGCCTTCGGTGATGCGAACAGCGTTCTCGACCACCCCATCCGGCAATGCGATGCCTTTGGCTGTGGCAATTGCGGCCACTTCCCTCATCAATTCGATTGCCAGGGCCTTCAGGTCAGGGTCGGAGTAAACCTCGCCTGCTGGCTTGCGGGTGATGGCGGTTAGTCCGGCATTTGTCGCGAGTAACAGGAATTTAACCCAAAGGTCACGCCCAATGTCGTCGCTGACGGTCGCCTCAAACCCGGCTTCTCGGCAAATTTCGGCGAAGGCTTCGGCGCGGGCACTCTTGCCGCCGCCATGCTCACCGAAGACGATGCTGTTCATGCCTTCCCGGTAAGAAATCTGGCCGGGTTTCTCGATAACTGCCGAAACATAGGCGGCTCCGCCAAGTACGTGCCTTTCGCCAATCACGGCTGAGATGCGGTCCGGTCCATCGACCCCGTTCATAAGACTGATCACCATGGTCTCAGGCCCGACCATGGGGCGAATGGAATTGGCCGCGTCCTCGGTGTCATAAAGTTTGACACAAAACAGGATCACGTCGACCGGTCCGATGTCGACAGGATCATCGCTCGCAAGAACCGGGTTCAAATGGATGTCGCCGCGCGGCCCTGTCAGATGAAATCCACCGGCGCGGATCGCCTCCAAATGCGCGCCGCGGGCCACGAACGCGACCTCATGTCCGGCTTTGGCCAGATTGGCGCCGTAATACCCACCGATCCCGCCGGACCCCATCACCGCAATGCGCATGCTCATACCCTTCCCGTTATCGAATTTGCGCCGGGAGTATAGGGAGCAACGCACCAAATTGGCCACAAGGCGTTCTTGCGCCTGGTGGAAAAAACAATACGGCGTTGAGACGGTGAAAAAGGGAGGAGGACGGTAACCAGGTAGAGGCGATTCGGGATGGTGAGGAGTTGGTTACCGTCCTCTGGGACCGCCTATCGGCGGAACCAATCAGGGTGTAGATGCGGTATCTCTGTCACTGGTGGGGCGATCCCTGATCAAGTCGGCCCTCAGCGTGTGAATGAATATTGACTCATCATATTCCATATTACAAGTATTTTTTTATATAACGTTACATTCATAATGTTATTTGGAAAATACATAGCAATGTAGAAACACGGTATTCGATATTTTCCGCATGACCCTTCGACCAAGCGTTTCCTCTCAAGGCGGATGGCGCTACCCTCCCAAAACCGTGGAGGAGCAAGCGATGCCGGCCCCTGTTTATATCGACAGTCACTACGCGCGAACCTTGAGCGTCGATGCGCCACGACGCGCGCTTTCCGGCACGGTTGAGACCGAGATTTGCGTCATTGGTGGTGGCATGGCTGGGCTGGCGACGGCGCTGGGGTTGGCCGAGCGTGGCCATAAAGTGGTGGTGTTGGAAGCCGAGCGGGTCGGCTGGGGAGCTTCGGGTCGCAACGGCGGCATGGTTGGCGCCGGGTTTTCACTCGGATTGTCGGCGATCGAGCGCAAGGTCGGGCGCGCGCATGCCAAGCGCCTTTATCAACTGTCCGCCGACTGCATCCCGCTCATGCGGGAGCGGATCGAGACATACGGCATCGATTGCGGCCCGATCGTGCCGGGCGTCTATACCGCCTGGTGGTACGACGCCCCGGACGAGGTGCGTCGACACATCGACAAAATGAATGAGATGGACGCGACCAATATCGACTTTGTCCCTCGCCAAGATCTTCGCGAGCTCTATCGCACCGAGCGATACTACGACGGGGTCTACAAGGAGGATGGCTTCCACTTTCACGCGCTGAATTTCACCATCGGCACCGCAGCGGCGGCCGAGTCCAGAGGCGCTATCGTATATGAGGGGTCGCGCGTTACGTCCTTGGAATTGGCGGGCGACATCAAACGCGTGCGCACTGCCGCCGGCGAAGTTCGCGCCGATCAGGTGGTTTTCTGTTGCTCCGGCTATCTGGGCTGGTTGCATCCCCGTTTGGCGCTGGCCACGCTGCCGGTCGCCACTTATGTAGTCCTGACCGAGCCTCTCGGTGACCGACTTGCCGATGCCGTTCGCACCGAGCACGGCATTTCCGATACCCGGTTGGCCAACGACTACTACCGCGCCTTGCCCGACACGCGCTTGTTCTGGGGCGGGCGGATTAGTGCGGTTAGGCGGCCGGCCAATCTGGAAGCGAAGATGATCTCCGACATATTGCGCATCTACCCGCAACTCCAAGGCATAAAGGCAGAAGTCGCCTGGCCTGGAACCATGGGGTATTCGGTCCACAAGATGCCGCAGATCGGTCAGTTGTCGCCGGGGGTTTGGTATAACCAGGGTTATGGCGGCCACGGCATGAACACCACGACCATGGGCGGCGAGTTGATCGCCAAGGCCATCGCGGCGCAAGACGAGGAATGGCGCCTGTTCGAGCCCTTCGGTTTGCCCTTTGCCGGTGGCCCCGTCGGCCCCTATGTCGCCCAAATGGTCTATTGGAAGTACAAACTCGGTGACTGGTGGCAGGCGAGACGATAGGCACGGTGATTGAGTATGGGAATTAGGACGTGAGCAAGCAAACACTCGGCCTCCTCGGCCTCGGAGTGATGGGCCGAAATCTGGCTCTGAATATCTCGGACAAGGGTCATACCGTTATCGGCCACGAGCGCGATGCAGCGCTGCGCGGCACTGCCCGCCAAGCTGGATTAAATGTGGCGGATACGCTGGACGCGTTTCTCACCGCGCTGCCGTCACCCCGTGTGATTTGGCTGATGGTGACGGCAGGGGCCGCGGTTGATGAGGTGATCGCGTCCTTGCTGCCGCAGCTTTCGCCGGGTGACTTGGTGATCGACGGCGGCAATTCCGATTTTCACGACACCGAGCGCCGGGCCAAAGACCTAAAAGAACACCGAATTGGCTTTCTTGGCATTGGTGTCTCCGGCGGTGAAGAGGGCGCGCGGCACGGGCCGTCGCTCATGATCGGCGGCGAGCAACAGGGCTGGGAAACGATATCGAATTTGGTCGTATCGATCGCCGCCCGTGCACGAGACGGGACAGCGTGCGCCGCTTGGCTCGGTGAGGGCGGAGCCGGGCATTTCGTGAAGATGACGCATAACGGCATTGAATACGCCGACATGCAACTGATTGCAGAATGCTGGGACCTCATGCGCCGGGGGCTCGGGCTTGATGCGTCGGGTGCGGCAGAGATTTTCAAGGGCTGGAACGAGGGACCACTTGCGTCCTATCTGATTGAGATAACGTCCCGGGTTCTCACCCAACTGGACCCTGAAACCAGTCGCCCCTTAGTCGATTTGATCGCAGACTCGGCTGGCGAAAAGGGCACGGGACGCTGGACGGCGACTGCGGCGCTTGATCTCGGTGTGCCGGCTCCGACAATCGCTGAGGCGGTGATGGCCCGCGCCGTCTCAGCCCGGCTGGAAGAACGCGAATACCTTTCCGAGCTCCTGAGTAAGGATCTCGGGCGAGCCGTCGGCCTTGATGTTACGACCCTGGAGCGGGCGTTGCTGGCCGCGAAGATTATAGCCTACGCCCAGGGTTTTGCCCTGATGGATGCCGGCTCGCGACACTACAATTGGAATTTGGCGCTCGATCAAGTGGCACGCGTCTGGCGAGCGGGGTGTATCATTCGCGCAGATTTTCTTGATGACGTGGCGGTAGCCTTCACGGAACAGACGGCGCCATTTAATCTGATGTCTGCGCCCGGTTTAGCGGATCGTCTGACGGAGCATTTGAGCGACTTGCGCATTGTTGTCGCCGAGGCCGCGCGCGCGGGCATCCCGATCCCGGCCCTTTCCTCGGCACTGGCCTATCATGACGGTATGACCAGTGCCCGACTGCCGGCCGATTTGATCCAGGCCCAGCGCGATTATTTTGGGGCGCACACATATCGTCGAACTGACCGGTCTGGAGACTTCCACACTGATTGGACGGGCAGCGAATGATTGTCGTTGTCATGGGCGTTTCTGGTGTCGGCAAAACAACGGTCGGTCAGGCCCTCGCTGAACGCATGGGGTGCGAATTCGTCGAAGGCGACGCCCATCACCCCGCCGCCAATGTCGAGAAGATGCGGGCCGGCATCCCGCTTGACGATGACGACCGTTGGCCCTGGCTTGCCCGACTGGCTGAGGTAATCGATACAGCCCTAGTCGAGGGCCGCGATTTGGTGATTGCCTGCTCTGCCCTGAAACGTGTGTACCGGGACATGCTGATTGGTTCTCGACAGGGGGTTCGGCTGGTATATCTCGCCGCTGATCGAGCGCTAATCGCGTCCCGGCTCTCCGAGCGAAATCACGAGTACATGCCGTCGTCCCTGCTCGACAGTCAGTTCGCCACACTGGAGCCCCCGAGCGTCGATGAAAGCTGCGTCGAGATCGACGTATCGATACCGCTTTCTCAGGCTATCGAGACAGGATTTCGAAAGTTGGCTGGTGCCTAGCCATATCCGTGTAATCCCGGATTGGTCTTTGAAAATGGATATATATTATTTCGGCTATGTGTATTTGTAGCTCGCATTCCTGGATGCGATCGGAGGGAACAGTGAGGCGGTCACGTCAAGACACGAAACCGAAGACACTGCGGGACGGCTCCAGCCTGCCGCCACGGGATCGCATCCTGGAGCAACTCTTTGAAACCACCCAAGAGGGTTACTGGTTGGTCGACACTGATGCCGTCACCCTCGACGTCAATCCTGCCATGTGTGCATTTTTGGGCCAACCGAAGGATGCCCTCATCGGCCGTTCCGCCTTAGACATCATGGACGCCAAGGGGCGAGAAATTCTTGTTAATCAATACCGTCGCCGCCGAATGGGCGAGAAGGCATCTTACGAGATCACGCTTCACAGGCCTGATGGTACGGCGGCCCACTGTATTTGTAGTGCCTCCCCGATCCATGACGATAACGGCGCGATGGTCGGTTCGATCGGCTTATGGACAGACATTACCGAACGAAAAGAAATTGAGGAAATATCGCGACGCAATGAAGAACGGTCCCGAGCCTTTGCAGAGTCATCAGGTGATTGGTTCTGGGAAATGGGGCCAGATTTGCGGTTTCGAAATGTCGCGGTCCAGCTCGTCGAAGATGATGGTTTCGATCGGGCGTTTATTGTCGGGGGTACGCGCACCGATTCTGCCGGCGAAGACGTGACCACGGAAAAATGGCGCCGCCATCTTCAAGATTTGGACGAGAGAAAGTCCTTTCAGAATTTTCGATTTTATCAAAGGGATTCAGATGGGCGCACTCGGTACATTTCGACGAGCGGAAGGCCGACCTTTAATTCAGACGGCGAGTTTTCGGGTTATATCGGTGTCGCCTCCGACTTGACAGCGCAACTCGAGGCGGAAAATGAAGCACAACTGGCCAACGATCGGCTGGTTTCCGCAATCGACAGTATTTCTGAAACCTTCGTGATTTGGGGGGAGGACGGCCGATTGGTCGTGGCGAACGATGAGTTTCGCCGGCTAAATGCGTCCATCCCGGAGGCCATAGTCAAAGGCACACCCTTCGAAACCATGATCCGTGCGTTAGTAGAAAAGGGAATTATTCCCGAAGCGTCGGGCCATGAAGAAGAATGGATCCAGGAAAGGCTTCGCCGACGTGCCAATCCAGGCCCGCCGTTGGAGGTCGAGCGTCAAGATGGGCGCTGGCTATTGATGCACGAGCGCCGCATGGCCAACGGCAGTACAACCTCCGTCGGAACTGACATCACACTGCTAAAACAACAAGAGGCTGCACTGCAGGAAGCCAGGCAAGAGGCGGATAAGGCGAACCTGGCCAAATCCGAGTTTCTATCCAGCATGAGCCATGAATTGCGGACGCCGATGAACGCCATCTTGGGGTTCACACAGTTATTGGCGACAGACCCGGACGAACCTCTGAGCGTCGACCAGACCGAGTCTGTCAAATATATCACCAAAGCGGCAGATCACTTGCTGGCCCTCATCGATCAGGTGTTGGATCTTTCACGCATCGAAGCGGGATCCCTGCAGCTTTCGATCGAAGATGTCAGCCTGGGGGCGGTGCTCGACGAATGTCGCCCGATTGTGGACCGGCTTGTCGCTGAGCAAGGGATAAAGGTCGACATCGAAACGCCCACCAATTGTTGGGTTCGTGCGGATCGTGTTCGTGTCGGGCAAATGCTGATCAATCTTTTGTCCAATGGCATAAAATACAATCGTGAGGGAGGGGCGGTTTCGGTTCGGATTTCCACTAGATCGGGTGAAAGCACACGCATTTCCGTCGCCGACACGGGGATGGGGATTCCCTATGATGAGCAGGATCAGGTATTTTTGCCGTTTCGCCGGCTTGGGCCGGTGAATCCTGAGATCGAGGGGACCGGTATCGGTCTGACCATCACTCGTCGCATCGTCGAAGCTATGGGTGGCAGAATTGGATTTGAGAGCGAGTCCGGCATCGGTTCAACATTCTGGATCGAGCTTCCCAGCGTCGCCGAACGGCTCTCGATTTCGGATCAAGAGATCAGCGCTTGCGACGCAATGGATATTCAACCTGGCGCCGGCGGAAAGATCCTCTATGTCGAGGACAATCCAGCAAATCTTGAGTTGGTCCGATCCATTATCAAGCGGAAAACCCGGTTCAGCCTTGTGACCGCACACAACGCGGAAATCGGAATTGAAGTCGCCAAACACGAAAAGCCAGACCTGATTCTCATGGATATCAATCTGCCGGGAATGAATGGGATCGAGGCCTTGAAAAGCCTACAGCAGACCCCTGAACTTGCCACAACGCCCGTGGTTGCGCTTAGTGCGGCTGCAATGAAGGACGATGTCGAGCGGGGATCCGAGGTTGGCTTTGCCGCATATCTCACCAAACCGATCGACTTGCCTGAGTTCATCGGTACGCTGGATCGGATCCTGGGTGACAGCGCTCCGCTATGACGCCTACCTCTCAAATCGCGAAAACTGGAAGGGTGTGAGGTCAAAGGTCATGGCTCCACCCGCTACCATCTCGGCTGTTGCCAACCCAGCACCTGGGCCGATCCCAAAGCCGTGACCGCTGTACCCGGTCGAGAGATAGAACCCGGG
>JABIRP010000205.1 GCA_018699735.1 Rhodospirillaceae bacterium
CCGCCCGAACCATTTGGTGCCGCTTTGCGCAACCATGTCACATCACCATCAAACAGATCGAGAATCTGCAACTTCCGCAACTCGCTTCGACGGAGCCATCGAAGCTCACCAGATGGGGTAAGCAGATATACATAGCCGTCTCGATGTCCCAAGACGCCAACCGGGCATTCAGGCTGACCCGGGATGTGTAAAGCAAGCTCGGTTGGGGTGAGAGCGTGTTCGAATGCCTCGACGATCTTCTCCGCGCCCGTCGATGCAGCTGGCAATTCGTGCGGGGCCGTCATGACAGCCGCCAAGCAGCAAAGACTAACGGCTTCGCCAACGTAACGTGTGGGTTACAGGGCGGGTAGCCACCAAACGAGTTCTTTAACTCATTGAAAAGATTGGCGCACCCGACAGGATTCGAACCTGTGACCTCTGCCTTCGGAGGGCAGCGCTCTATCCAGCTGAGCTACGGGTGCATTTGAGGGCCGGATATGGGCGGAAACTAGCGGCGCCACCAGGGTGGTGCAAGTCATTCTTCCCGGCCGCTCTCCTGGTATTCTCCCCAGCAGGACAGCCCGCTACTTTGCGTCTGTCGGCGCACAGAAGCCCGAACCGGCTTGGGTTGCCGGGCGCTCTGATGCCGAGGGTAGGTCGGCCGACCGGTCTAGGACCCAACTGGCGATATCAGATGTGACCTGGTCTCCGTTCAGGTCGCGGAAGAGCATATGGAAGCCGTTAGGGTAGACCGCTAACCGCAGTTTTTTGTCCGATCCCTGGCCAGTCGAGCGGGCCAGGCGCCCGAGCATCAGACAGGTTGGAACTTTCGGGACGATTTCGTCCTTCTCCCCGTAGAGCACCAAAAGGCGCCCGCGAAGCCGCTTCGAGGCCGCGAGGGCCGCGTCCATCAGGTCGACCAGACCGGAGATTGTGTCGATCCGGGTCTGCTTGATAAAGAGTGGGTCCCGACCCAATCGGCGCAGCATTTCGATATTATCGGAGGGTCGGATTTTCAGACCTCGGGGGCTGAGGCGCACTGCGGGCACGGAATGCGCCAAAACCGCAAGCAATCCAGATGGGAATGGACCCATGGTCGCGCGGCCCCAAACCGCCGGAGCCGAAAGCACGGCACCGTCGATTGCCGGGCGGTTGGAGGATGCAAGCGCGGTCATGATAACTGCACCTCCCATACTCTCGCCAAGCCCGTGGACCGGCATGCCCGGGTGGAGCCGACGAACGATCCGCGCCATGTCGGCAAGATCGCGACCCATTGTTTCGTGCCCGGGCCAAATACCTCTGCCAGGCCCGGCCCCAAAACCGCGCTGGTCGTAGGCGAAAACCGAAATGCCACGGGCTGCCAAGGCTGGGCCAAGCTCAGCAAAGGCGTTGGAGTAATCGTTGAAGCCATGCAGGGCTATCACTGCCGCTTTGGCATTACTCGCGGTCGACGGCCACTGTCTGAGTGGCAGGCGGACGCCGTCACGCATGACGACCATGCCGTCAGCGATGTGGGGAATTTCATAACTGGTTCCGGATTGCTGAAGACGTGGTGCGCAGGCCGACAAAAGCGACAAGACCAATGTCGCGACCAGGATTTTGTGGCATCCCGGCAGCGTTAATTGGCGGTGCGTTCGTGTGAAGGCTTGCATCATCTGAAGATCGGGTACGGGCCACGTTGAAATTCGAGCGAGTTTGGGTATCATTCGCCAAGCTTAGCAGCAAGGTCAGGGGCCGCGTCATGGCAAGTATTACAGAGACGATCCAGGTGAATGAAAAGCGCGTGGCTTGTGACGGCGGGAACGGGCCTCTCGGTCATCCGCGCATTTTCCTGGAAATCGGCGCTGAAGGGGAGGTTGTTTGTCCCTACTGCTCGCGCCAATACATTTTGAGTGGAACGGAAAAGACCGACGCCGCCTAGAGCGCTTCCTGTCTATTTGGCGACAACACCGCTTGCCAGTTCGTCCAAGCAGGTTAAATTCGGATGGATCATAAACTATCCATCGGGCGGACCACGACATGGCTGAAACCCAGGCGGTAAGCGAGCCCGGCAAAGATACACCCGACAAGAATGCACCCGGCAGTAAATCGGGCGATAACCATGTCTATCTGGTTGATGGCTCCGGCTTCATATTTCGCGCCTTTCATGCCTTGCCGCCGATGAACCGGCCGGACGGCACACCGACCAATGCCGTATTTGGCTTCACGAACATGCTTTTGAAGCTGATCGAGGATCTGGAGGCCGATCATCTGGCCGTGATCTTCGACACGTCGCGCAAGACGTTTCGCAGCGAATTTTACCCGGAGTACAAGGCGCAACGCCCACCGCCGCCGGATGAGTTGATCCCGCAGTTTGACATCATCCGCAAAGCCGTTACCGCGTTTAATGTCACGACCGTTGAGATGCACGGTTTCGAGGCCGATGATCTGATCGCGACCTATGCCAAGCAAGCGCACGCGCGCGGCATGAAGGTGACTGTTGTATCCTCCGATAAGGATCTGATGCAGCTAGTTCGCCCTGGGATCGAGATGTACGACCCGATGCGCAACCGGATTATCGGGTTTGCCGAGGTGGTTGAGAAGTTTGGCGTTGGCCCGGATAAGGTGGTCGAGGTCCAGGCGTTGGCCGGTGATAGCGTCGACAATGTGCCTGGTGTGCCCGGGATTGGTGTCAAGACAGCAGCGCAGTTGATCATCGAGTACGGCGACCTCGACACGCTTCTGGAGCGTGCGGGTGAGATCAAGCAACCGAAACGCCGAGAAAATCTGATCGAACATGCTGAAATGGCCCGGGTGTCTCGCCGTTTGGTGCAATTGCGTGACGATGTGGACGTGCCAACCTCGATTGACGACATGGCTGTCCGCGATGCTGACAACGATACGGTATTGGCGTTTCTGAAAGAGCAGGGGTTTCGACGACTGATCGCGCGGTTTGAAGCCGAGGGCTCCGGTGGAGAAGACGGTGAAGAGGTGCCTGCGGACCAAGGTCAGATCGATGCCACATACGAGCTGGTTCAAGATCTCGAAACGCTGGATGGCTGGATTGCTGAGGCCACGCGGCTCGGCATTGTCGCTGTTGACACCGAAACCACCTCGCTGAATGCCAAAAGTGCCAGCCTGGTCGGTGTTTCTCTGGCGGTACAGCCGGGCCGGGCTTGCTATATCCCGCTTGGCCACGGCCCCGAGGGCGGACAGGATGATTTGCTCGGCGGTTCAGATGCCGAAATTCCAAAGCAAATTCCGATGGTTGACGCTTTGGCGCGCTTGAAGCCACTGCTAGAGGATGCGTCGGTGCTGAAAGTGCTGCATAACGCCAAGTATGATGCCTTGGTCCTGACCAATCCGGCCAATGGTGGCATTCGGCTTGGCCCGGTCGATGACACGATGTGCCTGTCCTATGTGCTCGAGGGCGGTATGCATGGTCATGGCATGGACGAGCTGGCACGCCTGCATTTCGATTACGAGACCATCAAGTTCTCCGATGTCTGTGGTAAGGGCAAGGCTCAGATCCCATTCAGCCAGGTTGCTCTCGACAAGGCGCTCGATTACGCGGCTGAGGATGCGGATATCACCTTGCGGCTTTATCGCCTGTTGCGCCCGGAACTTGTGCGTGGAGCGATGACTACGGTCTACGAGACGCTTGAGCGGCCATTGATCCAAGTGCTGGTTGATATGGAGAGCGCCGGTATCAAGACCGACCCGGTCGCGCTTAAGACTATGTCGGCTGATTTTGCCCACCGGCTCGACGATTTGGCAGACGAAATACACAAGCTAGCCGGAACCAATTTTAACATCGGTTCGCCGAAGCAATTGGGAGAAATCCTATTCGACCAAATGGGGCTTCCGGGTGGCAAGAAGGGCAAGACCGGCGCTTATGCCACTGGTGCCGACGTGCTGGAGGGTTTGGCGGCTCAAGGCCATGACCTGCCGACCCGGGTGCTCGATTGGCGCCAGCTTTCCAAACTGAAATCGACCTATACCGATGCGCTGGTCGAAAGCATCAATCCGCGAACCGGCCGCATCCACACATCGTACTCGATGGTTGGTGCCAGCACCGGCCGGCTCAGCTCAAGCGATCCCAATCTGCAGAACATACCGATACGCAGCGAGGAAGGCCGCAAGATCCGAGGTGCCTTTATCGCCGAACCGGGCAATGTGCTGCTCTCAATCGATTATTCGCAGATCGAGCTGCGGCTCCTGGCCCATATCGCTGATATCGAGAGCCTGAAGATCGCCTTTCGTAACGGTGTCGACATCCACGCGCAAACCGCGAGCGAAGTGTTTGGTGTGCCGATCGAAGGCATGGACCCGATCGTCAGGCGCAACGCCAAGGCGATCAACTTCGGTATCATCTACGGGATCTCCGGTTTTGGGTTGGCGCGTCAAATCGGCTCCTCCCAGGGTGAGGCTCGGGACTATATCGAGGCGTATTTCGAGCGCTATCCCGGCATCCGGGCCTATATGGACCGAACCAAGGAGCAGGCTCGCGAGCAAGGCTTTGTTACCACGCTGTTTGGTCGCAAGGTCCATATGGCCGGTATCAAGGACGCCAATCCTGCG
>JABIRP010000206.1 GCA_018699735.1 Rhodospirillaceae bacterium
GCCGTGAACTCGGCCCCGCCACTTTCCGCCAATACCTTCGTGATCGCTGCCGTCAACGTCGTCTTGCCGTGGTCAACGTGACCAATCGTGCCGATGTTGCAATGCGGCTTCGTACGCTCAAACTTTTGCTTCGCCATCGCGCGCGCTTCCTTGTCTACTAAAATACGAGGCAGGCTGTGCTATTCGCCCTACCTCGTCAAAACCAATCCAAGCGAAATCGCGGCCGAGATAGCCCGGCCGGCCGCACATTCTTAGTGCCTTACCAGCGCAAGATCAATGTCTCACGCAACAAACTGGTGGTGGGGGTAGGATTCGAACCTACGTACGCATACGCGGGCAGATTTACAGTCTGCTGCCTTTAACCACTCGGCCACCCCACCTCCGGACCGGATCAGCGTTCCGAATTCAAACTCCACACCATTCCGGAAGGACTGCGAAATATGTAGATTGGAACGCCATTGTCAACGCCAAAGAATCCAGGCAAAAACCGAATGCGACCAAATTATTACCCGATTTTCCTCAACGCCCTTCTATAGGTTCCCGGGAATCCATATGGCCACTCGAAAACAGGCACCACGCCATCGCCAACGCGCATCCTCCGATACCGGCTCTCGTGCGTCTAACAGGCCCACCAAGCGACACGAGAAGCGCCCAGAGAGAAACGCCGGCAGAAATCCGGGCAATAAGCACTGGATATGGGGCCGGCACGCGGTAAGCGCCGCCGTCGCCAATCCTGAGCGCTGGATCAAGGCGATTTTTGCAACCGAAGCAGCAAACATGGCGTTGAGTGAGGTTTTGTCGGAATTGCCAGCGGATCGACAGTCCGCCCTGCCGGAGATTGAGCGAATTCACGCGCGCGACCTCAGCGACCGCTTGCCGCCTGAAGCCATCCATCAAGGTCTGGCGATCGATGTAGCGCCGCTCAAACCCCCGGCGATTGAGGATTTGATCGCGGCCCTTCCACCAGAGGAACACGCTCAACGACAGATCGTGTTGGTTCTCGACCAAGTCACCGACCCGCATAATGTCGGCGCCATCCTTAGGTCGGCGGCGGCTTTTGGCACCTTGGCGGTCATCGTCCAGGATCGCAACGCACCCGAGGAGACCGGTATTCTGGCTCGAAGTGCGTCGGGCGCCTTGGACGTTATACCCATGGTTCGGGCGACCAATCTTTCGCGCGCCCTAACAGCACTCCAGACCGCCGGGTTCTGGTGTGTCGGTCTGGCCGGTGAAGCGGACTCCCATCTGGACAGTGCCGCTCTTGGGTCTCGCGTGGCGCTGGTTCTCGGAAGTGAAGGCGATGGCTTGCGTCGTCTGATACGCGAAACCTGTGATAGCCTCGCCAAACTACCGACCCAAGGCCCGATCAGCACGCTCAACGTCTCAAACGCGGCGGCGGTCGCGCTTTACGAGTTGAATAGATTAGCCGTCCCATGATAGGTGCTTTTGGTCCTTAAATCCGAGGATTGGCTATCCGGGTCGCATTAACCAATGCGCAATGAACTTTTGCTGTTATGCTTCCCCGTCCAGCCAAGAGAAGTGTCAAACACGGACTTTCTATGCACGATATTCCACGTACCGACGAAGATTTGGCCAAGGCCGTCATGTGCGAGGAGCCTGAAGAACTGTACCTTCAGGACGCGCGGCGGTTGATCGGCCGCGTGGGTGGCCAATACCTGCAAAGTGTGGTTTTGACACCGCTCGAAATCCTGCATTCGAGCGATCAGCAGATCCAGCTGAGCAACGCCGGCATGAGCCTGACCCAGATGGTTCAGAAAGCCGCGATCCCGCAGGTCAAAGGCACCGGTATCCCTGTCAGCGAGCGTGTGCGCCGATTGTTCGAATTGACCGACACAGTCTTGAAAGACACGCGCGCCTATTTCGAAGAGCATCAGCCGGAAGCGGTCGAACCCGATGGTGTCGCCGGTCTGCTGGAACCGGTTGACGGGGAGAGCGACAAGGAACGCTCGTTCCGGATCCATACGGTCTTGGCGACCACCTTGGTCAGCATCAAGTCCTGGCCCGAGAAATTCGACGCCGTGATTGCCCTCGCCGACAAGGTCCAGGACGAGGCCGACTTCGGGCCCTTCGACGGGCTGATCGCCGAAATCACCCGCGACCCCAAGGCGCGTAAGGAGATCATCGGCGAGATCGGCCCACAAGGTGACGAGGTCAAGCGTCTGCTGGCGCTGTACGATGACGAAGCCGGTGAAAACGATGCTCCGACGGATCCACCGCGCGCCAA
This sequence comes from Rhodospirillaceae bacterium, assembly GCA_018699735.1. GTDB lineage: Bacteria > Pseudomonadota > Alphaproteobacteria > Thalassobaculales > Thalassobaculaceae > JABIRP01. Next base: position 2,246 of record JABIRP010000206.1, read on the forward strand.
AGTCTTCAATCGGTTCGTTTCCCGCGCCGCCGCACCAGAGACGAGAGAAACCATTCTCTCGCATTTGCTCGCGATCGTACGATCGACTGATCGCTTCACCAAGGAACAGCCTGCGGGCGAATTGGCCGTAATCCTCAAAATCGCCGGCAAACTTAAGCGCGGCGGAACCTATCTGGGCGAGGGCCCCACGGCGGAAGCGCTCGAGCGTCGGATTTCACGGCTGATCAGTGACGATACGATCGACATTCTTCTCTCGGGCGCCAAAAGCCACGCCGAAAAGGTGCTGCGGGTTATCGAATTGCATGGCGAAGTCATTGGTGAGGTCGCTCAGAAGTACCTGGAGGACTATGTCGCCGCCTTGCTGGATGAGCCCAAGATGGATGCGAAATTCGCAGAGATTCCCGGCGGGCCAATTCAGCAACTCCGCATGTTCGGGCGACTTCATAAGGCATCCATCGCTTGCAATATGGCTGGACGGCGCAAAGAGCGGTTTGCCCAAGAATTTGAGCGCATGCAAAGCGAATTGATCGATGCGATGGATTTCTACGGCAAACTCGATAAGCAAAAGACTTCGACGTCGGACAAGGCCTTGATCATCGTCGATATGATCAAAGAAGGTGCATTCGCGGAGGGCCCGATTATCGCTGCCGCCCGCAAACAGGCTTACGCGTTCATGAAACGGGAGGACTTCCTGACCTCCTTCCTGGAGGGTTGCGAAGA
>JABIRP010000207.1 GCA_018699735.1 Rhodospirillaceae bacterium
GCCTGCCTACCAAATACCCTAAATAATTCAATGGCCACCGCGTCAATAAAAAGGACTGAATATTCTATGGCGTCAAACAAGAAGTTATTGGTTCTTCCTGGTGACGGGATCGGCCCTGAAGTCGTTAACGAAGTCCTTAGACTAATTGACTGGATGGCGAAGAAGCGCTCGGTCTCTTTCGACATACAAGAAGGCAAAGTCGGGGGTGCCGCGTATGATGCCGACGGAACGCCTTTGACCGACGAGACCATGGCCGATGCGGTGCACGCCGACGCAGTTCTCTTCGGTGCCGTTGGAGGCCCGCAATACGACGATCTACCGTTCGAGCTGAAGCCCGAGCGTGGTCTGCTGCGCCTGCGCAAGGAAATGGACCTCTTCGCCAACTTGCGCCCAGCCATGGTGTTCGACGCGATGGCGGACAACTCCTCCCTGAAGCGCGACCTGGTCGCCGGCCTCGACATCATGATCCTGCGCGAATTGACCGGCGGCATCTATTTCGCCGAGCCGCGCGGCATTGAGGATCTGCCAGACGGCACTAGGAAGGGGTTCGACACCAACCTCTACACGACACCGGAAATCGAGCGTATCGGCCGGGTCGCTTTCGATCTCGCCCGCAAACGTGAAAGCCGGGTGACCTCGGTCGAGAAAGCGAACGTCATGATGTCTGGCGTGCTTTGGCGCGAGACCATGACCAAGCTGCACGCAGCTGAGGGTGGCGATATCCAACTTAATCACATGTACGCCGATAACTGCGCCATGCAGTTGGTGCGCGAGCCGAAGCAGTTCGACGTCATCGTCACCGACAATCTGTTCGGCGATATCCTCTCGGATTGCGCCGCCATGTTGACCGGCTCCCTCGGCATGCTGCCATCGGCTTCTCTCGGTGCAGAGGACCCGACAACCGGGCGCCGCCATTCGCTGTATGAGCCGGTGCACGGCTCGGCCCCGGACATCGCCGGCAAGGGCATGGCCAATCCAATCGCCGAGCTGCTCAGCTTCTCGATGCTGTTGCGCTACTCCTTCGATATGGCGGAAGACGCCGATCTGATCGAAGCGGCCATCCAAAAAGTACTGGGCTCCGGTCTGCGTACCTCTGACATCATGCAGGACGGCATGGCCCGGGTCTCCACCGGGGTGATGATGGACAGCATCCTGCAGGCGTTGAATAAAATGACGAGTTAGCGCAAAAGCTAACACGTCATCCCGGACTTGATCCGGGATCTCCCACCGAGTTCACTCCGACAAGCCTTGAAAATCCGCAGCGGGAGGCGTAAGTCTCCCGCCGAAGTCTTTTTGGGCTTCACTAACAATCAAGGAAAAGGATCATGGGCTATAGAGTTGCCGTCGTTGGAGCGACGGGTGCGGTCGGGCGTGAAATGTTGTCCACCCTGGCCGAACGTAATTTCCCCGCGGATGAAGTGATCGCGCTGGCCTCGAGCAAATCGGTCGGCACGGAAGTTTCTTACGGGGATACGCGAACTCTGAAAGTCCAGGACCTGGATAAATTCGACTTCACGGGCACCGATATCGCGCTGTTCTCGGCCGGCGGGTCGACCGCCGCCAAATACGCGCCGCGCGCCGGTAAGCAGGGCTGCGTCGTGATCGATAACAGCTCGAACTTTCGCATGGACCCGGACGTGCCGTTGATCGTGCCGGAAGTAAACGAGCAGGCGCTTTCGGGATATGCCAAGCGCAATATCATCGCCAACCCGAATTGCTCCACCGCACAACTCGTTATGGCGCTGAAGCCGCTGCATGATGCCTTCAAGATCAAGCGCGTCGTCGTCTCGACCTATCAATCAACCTCGGGCGCCGGCAAGGCAGGCATGGATGAGTTGTTCAACCAGACCCGGGCGGTTTATGTGAACGACCCAGTGGAGAACCATACCTTCACCAAACAGATCGCCTTCAACGTGATCCCGCATATCGACAGCTTTATGGACGATGGCTACACCAAAGAAGAATGGAAGATGACGGTCGAAACCCGCAAGATGCTAGACCCGGACATTGAGCTGGTCGCCACCTGCGTGCGGGTGCCGGTGTTTGTTGGCCATGCCGAAGCGGTCTTCATTGAGACCGAAAAGCCGATCGACGAGGACGCCGCCCGCAAGGTGATGGCCGAGTTCGAGGGGTTAGTTGTGCTCGACCACCGGGCCGACGAGGGCTATGTCACTCCGCAGGAATGTGCCGGTGAGGATGCGGTTTACGTCAGTCGGGTTCGCAAAGACCCGACGGTCAAAAACGGCCTCGCGTTCTGGTGTGTCTCAGACAACCTCCGCAAGGGTGCTGCCCTCAACGCCATCCAGATCGCCGAGGCCTTGATCAAGACCCATCTCAAAAAGGCAGCTTGAGAGCGCTGATCAAATACAATGTTGGTCAAACCAGGCCGCCGTTGACGTGAATGACCTGGCCGGTGACGTAGCCTGCATCTTTCGAGGCCAGGAATTCAACGACGGCGGCGACCTCTTCCATGGTTCCGTGCCGACCCATTGGGATCACCGCATGTGATTGAGCGATGGATTCCGGGGTCAGCGCCATGTGGGTGCCAGGCTCCTTTTCGATGAAACCGGGTGCAACTACGTTTACCGTCACGCCGTCGGGAGCCAGCTGCAGGGCCAGCGCCTTCGCCGTTGCTTCCAGCGATGCCTTCGCGGCGGCCGTGGCGGGGAAGACCGGCGCATTGGTGCGCCAGACATGCGGCCCGAACGCGCCGATCGCGATGACCCGGCCCATCGGCGAGGCCTTCAGGGCGTCCATCGACGCACCTGACATCTCGAAAAAGGCGCGCGCGATGGCGCCGTGCGCTGCCTCAAATTCAGCATCGGTTGCCTCTCCCAACGGTGAACGATTGGCGTAACCGGCGTTTTGCACCATGACATCTATCCCACCGAACGCGGCCTGTACTGCCTCAACCAACCGACGCCCCGCTCCGGTTTCCGCCAAGTCCCAAAGCCCGGTCTCCACTGTACACCCTTGATCACGCAAGGTTTCCGCGATGCGTTCCAGGCCGTCCGAATTAGCTCGGGTGTGGATGAAAAGCTGGTCGCCAGGCCGCGCGAGGCGGAGGCTGATCCGGGCGCCGATCCCGCTTGCGGCCCCGGTTACGACGATGGTTCTCGACTGCTCGGTCATGTGCTCTCCCGTCATTTTTCTTCCCTGGCAAGGGCTTCAACCAGGCGATCTGCGTCGCCCTGATGATTATAGAGATGCGGTGTGACCCGGAGCGACGTACCCCGGCGGGTCAAATAAACATTCTCCTCGGCAAGCCGTTCGACAATACCTTCCGGAAAACCACTGGGGCGACGAAGCCCAAGGAAGTGACCGACGCGCCGCTCGTTCGGCGCCACCTGCCATCCGAGATCCTGAATTCGGGTCGAGAGGCCGTCGGTATAGGCCCGCAGTGTTGCCTGCACCTCGGCCGGACCCCAGGCCTGCAGTTGTTCAAGCGCGGCGATCGCGGCTGGCATCAATGCAAAATTCGCCACCTCGCCAACATCGAACCGCCGCGCCGCCAGTTCAAACGGTAGCTCGTAGCCGGTCATCGGCTTGAACTCGGCATCCATCGATCGCACCGTCCAGCCATGTTCCAGAGATCGCCCCTCGTGGTGCTTCGGGTCGACGTAGAGAAAGCCGATTGAGTACGGCGCCATCATCCATTTGTACCCGGCGGCGACCAGGAAATCGGGCTGTACCTCGGCCACATCGAAGGGCATGGCGCCAATCGACTGGGTGAGATCAACCGCCAGCATCGCGCCGGCATCCCTACAGGCCTGTCCGACGGCAACCAGGTCAACCAGGGTGCCGTCGGTCCAATGGCAGTTCGGAACCGCCACAACCGCCGCCCGGTCATCAATCGCGGCCAACAGCGGCGATGTCCAGTTGTCGTCCGGTGGCCGATCAATGACCACAAGCTCCGCCCCACGCTTGGCTGCAAGTACGCGCCAAGGCACAACATTGGACGGGAATTGCTCAGCCAGAATGATGATGCGTTGACCGGCAGAAACCGGCGCATTAGCGGCGGCGGTTGCCATGCCGTAACTGGCGGCCGGGACCACGGCGATGTCATCGGCCTCGGCCCCGATCAGCCCGCCAAACAACCCGCGTGCGGTATTGGCGCCTTCCCAAAAATCCCGCGTGACGATTTCCCAGGGCCGGGTCTTTCGGTCCATGCCGGCATGCCCGGCCGCCACAGCCGCATGCGACAGGGGCGAGAGATAGGCGCAATTCAGGTAGGCGATGTCTTCCGGGATATCAAACAGATGTCGCTGGCAGGCGATCATGAGGCCGCTCCATCGGGGTGATGGTGTTTGTGCCAATGTTCGGCGATCTCGACCCGGCGACAGACCCAGACCTTGTCATGCGCCATTACATGATCGAGGAACCGACCGAGCGCGCGGGCCCGGCCCGGCCGTCCGACCATACGCTGATGCATGCCGATTGAGAGCATGCGCGGCGTCTCTGCGCCTTCTTCGTAGAGCTGATCGAAGGCATCCGTGATATAGCGCAAGAACTCCTCGCCCGAAGGATAGGCCGCCGGCGCGCCGAACTTCACGTCGTTGGTATCCAGCGCGTAGGGCAGGATCAGGTGAGGCTTGCCATCAACCTCGGTCCAATAGGGAAGATCGTCGGAGTAACTGTCGGAGTCGTAGAGGAAGCCGCCCTGTTCGACCAACAACCGGCGGGTGTTTGGGCTCGGCGCATAGCGGCAGTACCAGCCGCGCGGTGGCCCACCAGTCAGGCGTTCGATGATTTCAACGGCACGCGCGATGTGCTCGCGCTCTTCGTCCTCGGAGAGCTCGAAATGATTGATCCAGCGCCAGCCATGCGAGGCGAAATCACAGCCATGCTCGACCATCGCCTGGGTTGCGGCCGGATTGCGCTCCAATGCGACCGCGCAAGCGTATGCGGTGAACGGTAACCCCCGCTGCTTGAACAACCGCAAAATCCGCCAGAACCCGGCGCGCGGGCCGTAGTCATAGAGCGACTCCATTCCGAGATCACGTTGGCCCGGCGGATGACGCCCGCCGACCACCTCCGACAACCCGCCTTCGTTCTTGGTATCACCATGCAGGATATTGGTCTCCGACCCCTCTTCGACATTGAGTACGAAGTTGATCGCGATACGGGCCCCGCCCGGCCAATTGGCCTGTGGGAGATTGTCGGCATAACCGACTAGGTCGCGGGGATAAGGCTCGGTCATGGTGGCTGCCTCCCAGTGGTGAACGCGTCTGGTGACGGTCCCACCGGGGTGGCAGCGACGTCAAGGGGGAGGTGGATTGAGAAAGGTGAGAGCACCAGAGCAAAGCATCAAGTTTCGAACTTCACCCAATTTAGCCGCCCCCCGGAAATCGCGAAACGGTTATCCGGGGCCTTACTGGGAAAATGTCACGGCAGCGGATCGAGATCCCGGTTCTCCGCTTCGCTACGGCCGGGAAGCGGAATAAAGAGAAACAGGCTAAACATAAGAGCGTCGAAATTCACATTCACAACTCTCACCCGCACTTCGAATAGCCACAGGAGGTGCACAGGTCACAGCCTTCCTGGCGGATCAGGCTGAACGAGCCGCATTTCGGGCATTGCAGCGGCACGGCTCCGCCTTCCAGCCCGACCACCTTGCGTTTGTCACCGAGGTCGAGCTCCAGGGTCGTCTCGTCCTTTAGGAAGCCGATGTCGAGCAGGTGTTGCTCGATCACCCCGCCGATCGCGGCCAGCAGCGAGGGCACGTATTTGCCGCCCATCCAGCCGCCACCGCGCGGATCGAACACCGCCTTCAGCTCATCGACCACGAAGGACACATCGCCGCCACGCCGAAACACCGCACTGATCATCCGGGTCAGCGCCACGGTCCAGGCGTAATGCTCCATGTTCTTGGAGTTGATGAAGATCTCGAACGGCCGTCGCCGGCCGGAGACCTCGATGTCGTTCAAGGTGATGTAGATCGCGTGGTCGCTTTCCGGCCATTTGATCTTGTAGGTTTTGCCCGGCAGTTCCTTTGGCCGGTCGAGCGGTTCGGTCATGTAGACCACGTCGCTTGAGTCCTGCGATACCGCCGCCACAACTTCGCCAGCTGACTGCTCCCGCACCTCGGTGGGTTTGGTTGAAAGCACCGAGCCGGTTACCGCATTCGGGCGGTAGGTCGTGCAGCCCTTGCAGCCGAGTTCGTAGGCGCGGCGATAGATATCGCGAAACGCCTCGAAGGAAATGTCCTCCGGGCAGTTGATGGTTTTCGAGATTGAACTGTCGATGTATTTCTGCACCGCCGCCTGCATGACCAGATGATCTTCCGGCCGTAAGGCCGCGGTATCGACGAAGGCGTCGGGCAAAGGAGCCTCATCACCTTTCATCTGGCGGAAGAGCCGATAGGCGTGATCGCTCACCTCTTCGGTTCGCTTGGAGCCGTCCGGCTGCAGCACCGTGCGCTCGTAGGTAAAGCTAAACACCGGCTCCAGACCAGAGGAGATATTATCGGCCAAGAGCGAGATCGTACCGGTCGGGGCGATCGAGGTCAGCAGCGCGTTGCGAATACCGTGCTCGGCGATCCCGGTGCGGATATCAGCATCCAGCGCCGCCACGGTCTCTCCGGCGAGATATTTTTCGGCGTCGAACAAGGGGAAGGCGCCTTTCTCTCGCGCCAGATCGATCGAGGTAAGATAGGCATGCCGCCGGATCAACCACATCCAGCGCTCGGTCAATTCTACCGCGTGTCGCGAGCCATAACGCGCGCCGCAAAAGATCAACGCATCGGCCAAACCGGTTACGCCAAGCCCAATCCGCCGCTTGGCACGGGCCTCATGCGCCTGCTCCGGCAACGGGAAGAGCGAGGCATCGATGGCGTTGTCGAGCATGCGCACGGCCAAAGCCACCACCTCGGCCAGCGCCGCCTCGTCGATCCCGGCATCGACGCTAAATGGCTCGCCTACCAACGCCGCCAGATTGACCGAGCCAAGCAAGCAAGCGCCATAAGGCGGTAGCGGCTGTTCTCCGCAATTGTGAACGTAGAACCCATTGGCATCGAAGGCGCGCGGGCCGGGAATGGTGGCATCAAAAACCTCCTCTACCCCATCCTCGTCCAGCGATTCAACACGCACAAAAAAGCGCTCACGATTAAGCGCGCGGCGATAGCCCGACAGGCGCTGCATCAATCGTGTCTGTTTCTCGACGTCAGCGAACCCGACCTGCTCGGCATAGCGCGTGAGATTCTCACCCGAGATCACCAATTCATGATCGGCTGCGCATTCGTACTCGGCCATGCCACCACGACCGTCAGGAAGCCGACGCATTCCGGCGGGACGTCGCTCTCGATATATTTGGCAAACAATTCCGAGGCGCAGCAACATACGCTGCACTGCTTCTAGAACCGGCAGCGAGGATTGCGCCAATCGAACACTGACGCCCTTGACTTGATCGCCTTGCACACCCCCATCTGCATCGAATAGGCCACGCAAGAATCCACAATGGAATTCCGATGAACTTTCTTCAACCTCAGGCGTGAGGGTCTTGTGTCCGGGCTCCATGCCGAACCTCTCGGCCAACCGCTTCAACGCCGCTGTCGCCATTCGGCGCTCGCCTCGCCCCGCACCCTCAATCCAACCGGCGAAATCTGCTCGATGCCCCAAACCTCGCAGGGCAGTTTCAGCCGCGGCCATGACTGCAAAAGTGCCGGGGCGTGCCGGGCCGCCATTCACCACCTCTTCTCCCGGCCAAACGCTCAAGACGGCCTTGTCAGCCTTCAACGTGCCGTCGCCGATTAAAAGGCCAAGCAGGTAGCCTTCGTCCATCGTGCCGGAACCGTTCCACGCCGACCCCGAGCGGTGGTCATGCAAACAGATCTCGTCGCCGGGTTCCAGGTTGCCGGCTTGAACCCACTCTGTCTCTATGCGCCAGCGAGTGCGCGAGATGATCTTGCGAAGAGGATGGTCCGCAGTCAGACGCAGCGATGGCCCCTCGACGGCGCGGAGGTGCAGGACCGGCTTTCGACCCGTCGCGAAGAACCCCGCCTCAGTGCTGGAGTGAGACTGGCCGTCGACCAAAGCCATAAACTGCCGGCCGACCAAGTCGGCAACACGCTTCGGTCCGTCCGTGGTTGAGATCCATGTGTCTGCCGTAACGCAAGGATTTGTCGACGAAATTTCCTCGCAATACCGCAAATTGTTCAACCGATTGATCCGGTCGATGAAGATCACCCCGGGCTCGGCGTATTCATAGGTCGCTTTCATGATGCGGTCCCAGAGGGCCCGCGCCTTCAGGGTGCGGTAGACCGTGCCGCCGAAAACCAGATCCCAATCGGCGTCGTCGCGCACCGCATCCATGAAAGCGTCAGTCACCAGGACCGAGAGGTTGAACATGCGCAGGCGTTCCGGCGCGCGCTTGGCTTCAATGAAAGCCTCGATATCGGGATGATCGCAACGCAGGGTGGCCATCATGGCGCCGCGCCTGGAGCCGGCACTCATGATGGTCCGACACATGGCGTCCCAGACATCCATGAAAGACAACGGGCCAGACGCATCGGCGCCAACACCGTGCACCGCCGCTCCAGTTGGTCGCAAGGTCGAGAAATCGTATCCGATCCCACCGCCCTGCTGCATGGTCAAGGCGGCTTCCTTCAAATTCTCGAAGATGCCGCCCATGTCGTCCGGGATCGTACCCATGACGAAGCAATTGAACAGCGTGACACTCCGCCCGCTCCCAGCCCCGGCGAGAATGCGACCGGCCGGCAAAAAGCGAAAACCCTCAAGGGCCGCGTGAAACCGTTCTGACCAGGCCTCGCGCTCGGCCGCGTCTTCCGGCTCCGCAAGCGCACGCGCAACCCGCCGCCAACTGTCTTCGACAGTCCGGTCGATCGGGCCATCCGGGCCGCTCAGGCGGTATTTCATCCGCCATATCCGTTCGGATACGGATGCGATCTCGGTCATTGGGTTTGCTCACTCAAGCTTGGTCTAATTGCCATATCAAAGGCGAAACGTTTTCTTTTTGTTCTACTTCATTTCGGCTCTGATCTCAAGCCGAGAGTAAGGCGCGGATGTTTAGGCGCAGACGGACCAACAGGAATTTGGAGTATTCCGTCGCCAACAACATGAACGTGCCCGGCCATCGCCACCATCCCTCAACCCGGACATCCTCGGGAAAGACCGGGTGCTCGACGATCTGGATATCTGGCATGGCGGCTGCGAATTCCAGTCGTGATCGCGGCATGTGATAGTTGGCGGTCACCAAACGGAGCGAGGTGAACCGCTTTGCCCGCATCCAGGTGCCAGTCTCCTCCGCATTTCCGATTGTATCATGCGCGTCGTAACCAAGGTCGACACAGCAATCGAGCTTCTCGGCGGCGCCAGGAATTGCGCCGGTAGCAATCAGGTGTTTGATGCCGGTGGCGCCGACGCTGCCGTCGACCCCGGAAACGAACAACGCGCTGGCCCGGCCTGAAACCAGAACCCGAAGCCCCTCATCCAGACGCTTGCTGCCGCCGGTTAGGACGATCACCGCTTCGGTGCGCTCCTCTGGGGCGGGCCCAGGGCGCGGAATCTGGTCTGCAAAGCGCGATAAGCCTACCGCCCACCAGACCACGAACAGGGCTCCCAGCAGCGTGATCAGCGCCCCGCGAAACCGACCCCCTGCGCGCACCCGCGGTCCAAATATCTTTCGCACCATCGCTGCTTCTCCACGCCTACGGCATTCGCGCCAGGGCCCGGAGGACCGAGTACCTGGCCGCAAGCACAGCGACGATGACCCCAACGACCGGCGTTCCCGCAAGCAGCGCCCAATCTATTACCGAAAACCCCAGGCCAGCAATCAAGGCTATGGGATTGGCCGCCATCGCTCCCGGGGACAAAGCCCAAAATACACCGATGAACGTGACGCTGGCGAACAGCATTCCAACCAAACCGCCAACCAGAGCCAGCCGCAGGACATGGCGTTGAAACTGACCGGCGATATATCCGTCGCGCGCTCCGATCAGATGCAGGATCTCAACAACCTCACGATGGATGGCCAAACCGGTTCGTACCGTAAAAATGACCGACAGGATCCCCGCCACGGCGACCACAGCGACCACCGCAAAGCCGAGAAAGAGCAATGTGCGCGCCAATCGGGCCACCTCTTGCAACTCGTTCGCGTGATCCTCGATGACGGATCCCGGCGCGGCTTCGGACAATCGCGCTGAGATCAGAGCGTAATCGAATGACGAGCCAGGAATGAGACGCAAGTCGATCAACGTTGGCAGCGGCAACTCTTTTAGAACCTCGCGCCCGACCCAAGGCTCCAGCAATCGTTCCGTTTCGCCAGCCGGCAAGCGTCGGACTTGGGCGATCCCGGCGCTGACCTTAAGGACAGCCAAAACCGCCGCCACCCGCTCTTCTGTTTTCGCAGGATCACCTTGCACGGCCGGTGGAATTCGCACCGTCACCACGCCCGCCAAGTCAGCCCGCCAATCGGTCGCGACGTCTCGTGCCATCAGACCAGCGCCGACGGCCAGGACGGCCAGATAGATCATCACGCCGATGATCCAGGGCAAATATCGCGTCGAGCCGTCGCGCGACAACGGGATGTCCCGTGGGCCGCTAAACATCCTTACGCACTCCCGGGCTTGCGGGTAGGCCGCGACCGGGCGGCAGGTCGTGAGCTCCTAGCCGCGGTCAAGGACTGCGTCCCGCCTTTGGGCGCGACCGCACCCAACAATCCAGCCGACAGATGAAGGCTTGGATGGTTGAACCGGTCGACAAGGGCCTGGTTGTGCGTAGCGACAAGAACCGTCGTTCCCATCTTGTGCAATTCCTCGAACAGATAGAGCAGTCGCATTGCAATTTCGTCATCGACATTGCCGGTCGGCTCATCCGCCAACAGCAGCGGCGGGCGGGCGATAACCGCACGCGCGATAGCGACGCGCTGTTGCTGACCGCCCGACAGTGTTCTCGGCAGCGCGTCCAGATGCCCCGACAGCCCAACCCATTCCAGCAACTCCGGCACGTGCTCGCGGATGAGCTGCTCACGGGCGCCGGCAATGCGGAGCGGTAAAGCCACATTGTCCATCGCTGAGAGATGTTCGATCAGACGAAAATTCTGATAGACGACACCGATACGCCGCCGCACATCTGGAATCTCACGGCGACGCAAGCCCCGAGCATCCCGACCGAAGACTTCTATACGCCCGACCATTGGACGAAGTGCCAAATAGATCAAACGCAACAGAGTCGATTTTCCGGCACCACTATCGCCGGTTAAAAAATGAAAACTGCCCGGCGCCAAATGGAAGCTCGCGTCCTCCAAGATCGCTTGGCCACCCCGGTACTGCATCGTTACGTTTTCGAATCGAATCAAACCCGGTCGCTCCGAGAAATTGCCCAGGACGAGCTCCTGAAAGAAGGGCATAATTTCAGATCGCGCGAACAATGGAAAGCATTGCCCGGTTCAGGTTATAGTCGGGTTCCTGAAGCGACGAGAGCAACCATGCGCATCACCTGTCCCGAATGTTCCGTGCAATTCAACGTCCCCGACGGTGCCATCACCGAGAAGGGGCGAAAGTTACGGTGCAGCAGCTGCAAACATCAGTGGCATCAGATGCCGGTCGAGGATGAACCCGACGCCCCCAAGCCCAAGAAGAAGAAAAAGAAGAAGAAAGCGAAAGCCAAATCCGATGGTGCCGCCGCAGAGGTTGCCACAGAAGCTGCCGCAGAGGCCGCAGTCGAATCAGCCGAGGACGAAGATGCTCCGGCTGATGCCGATGATGGTGGGGACGCGGATTTAGGCGAAGAGGATGGCGAAGACCTGGGGGACGACGGGGCCCCGGGGGATGACGATAGCGCGGAAAGCATGGCTTTCCTGAATGACCTCAACAGCCGCCTCTCTCAAAATGAGGCCAAGCCCAAGAAACGCCGACCTATTGTGTTGATGGTATTGGGTGCGCTGATCGTCTTGCTACCGGTATCAGTCCTCTCGGCCCGATCAATCCTAGTGGGCGCCTGGCCGCCCTCGGCATTGCTCTACGACAAGATCGGCATGGGTATTCCGCTGCCAGGCGAAGGACTGGTAATCCAGAACGTCGGTGCCTGGAAATCCGTCCAGAACGAACTGACCATTCTCCAGATCAAAGGTGAGCTTCGTAATAATACTGAACAGCTCGCCTATGTGCCGACCTTGCGGGTCTCGACTGGAACAGCGGATGGGATGGAGGCTCAACACTGGCTCTATCGTGTCGAAAGCCCAACGATCCTGCCCGGCGAGACGACGAAATTCGAGGCCGAGTTCGCCAATCCGGCCGCCGAGGCTGATCGAATCACTGTCACCTTCTCCACCGAAACCGTCGAGGGTGGATTGGGGTATTAAGGTACTGGGATATTAAGCTACTGGGATATTAGGTGCTGGGGGCCCTCCCAAGCCGACGTCCAATCTTCATCATAATCTCTAGACACGACTATCGAACGCTCACATTGAGGTATGCGTAATGGCTCCGAAAATCGTTTTCGTCACCCAGTTTCCCGCCGCTGCGGAGTTTGCGCGCGAGATGGCGCCGGGCGGGTTCGACCTGGTGGTCGCCGAAGCACGCGGCCCCGACTACAAAGCCGCATTGCAAGACGCGGAATACCTGGTCGGTTTCGTCGACATGCTGGTCGATGACGAGCTGTTCGCCACGGCGCCAAACCTGCGCCTGGTCCAATTGTTGAGCGCCGGCTATGACCGCGCTGATATTGACTCCGCCCGCAAGGCCAGCGTTCCCATTTCAAACAACGGCGGCGCAAATTCTGTTGCGGTTTCAGAACACGCGTTGATGCTGATGCTGGCTACATCTCGGCAGTTGGTCCGCCAACACACCAATGTCGCGTCCGGCCGCTGGCGCGGCAATGACACGCCGAAACTAACGGAACTCAGAGGCAAGACCGTCGGTATTGTCGGGCTCGGAACGATCGGCAAGAAAACCGCTAGGCTGGCACTGGCATTCGGCATGAACGTCATCTACTACGATGTGGCACGACTGACCGAAGGCGAGGAAGACGCCCTCGGCGTCCGCTTTCGGCTGCTGCGGGAGCTCCTGCGCCAGTCCGATATTCTAAGCCTGCATGTCCCGCTGAACGATACGACCCGGCATATGATCGGCGCCGAGCAATTTTCCGAAATGAAATCCTCCGCGATCCTGATCAACACCAGCCGAGGTCCAGTCGTCGACGAGGTGGCGCTCACCGACGCCTTGACCTCAGGCGAGATCACCGCCGCCGGCCTGGATGTTCTCGATCAGGAGCCGCCGCCCGCCGACAACCCGTTATTCGGGCTCGACAACGTGATCCTGACGGCACATATGGCCGGCCCGACCTTCGAGAGCAACGAGGCCCGGGTCCGCAATGCCTTCGACAATGTCCAGCGGGTCAACCGGGGCGAAACACCGCTTTGGGTGATCCCGGAACTCTCGGACTAAGCCCTGCCACCGCGCGAGCGCTCAGGTTACCCAGAAGGCCTTTTCCAGGTCTTTGAATTCGGAGGCCGGGCCCTCGAACTTGTTGCGTCCGAGCTCAAGCACGTAGACATAGTGCGCGATCTTCAAGGCTTGCCGGATTTCCTGGTCGACGATGAGGATCGTCAACGCGTCTCGAACCGCCAGGGTCGCGAGCATTTCGTAAACCTCCTCGGCCAGCATCTTGGAGAGACCGGCGGTCGGCTCGTCGATCAGCAGCATCTTCGGCTCGGCCATCAGCGTGCGGCCGATCTCGACCATGCGCTGTTGGCCACCCGACAGCTCGCCGGTGATCTGCTTGCGCTTTTCCCTCAGGACCGGGAAGCGCTCGTAATTCGCTTCGATCTTTTCGCGCACCTGCTTGGTGTCGCTGCGGAAAGTCCAGCCGCCCAATTCCAAGTTTTCCTCGACCGTCATGTCCTTGAACACACCGGGCTGCTGCGGGATATAAGCCAGACCCTTTAGGATTTTCTCGTGGGTCGGGATATCGACGATATCCTCGCCTTCCAGCAGAATTTCCCCGGCGTTCGGCCGCAAGAACCCAAATATCGCTTTCAAAGCGGTCGATTTGCCAACCCCGTTGGCCCCAAGGATCGCCGTGATCTGGTTCTTGCGAGCCTTGATATTCAGATCTTGAAGAATGTTCAGGTCTTTGTAATACCCAACGTCGAGGCCCTTGATTTCAAGCGTTACCTCGGTGTCCGCGATATCGGTCATGGCGTCGCCCCCTCCTCTTCGGGAGTACCGTGGGTTTCGTCATCCTCTTCATCTACACCGAGATAAGCTTCAATTACGACCGGATCGTTTTTAACCGTCTCGGGCGCCCCATCGGCGATCAGGTCGCCGTAGTTCAACACCAACAGACGCTTGCAGAGCGAGAAAATCGAATCCATCTGGTGGCTGATCAGGATGATGGCGCTGCCGGATTCGTTCACCCGCTCGATATAGCGATAGATGACCTCCATCAGTCGCGGGTGAACGCCGGCGAAGGGCTCATCCAAGATGATGACAGCCGGGTTGAGCATCAACAGTCGGCCAAGCTCAAGCAACTTCTGCTGTCCGCCTGACAGGGCCTGGGCGTGTTCGTTTCGGAGATGATCGATGGTCAGAAACTCGAGCACCTCCATGGCCTTCTCAACGATCTCGGCTCGGCTATGCGCATGGTCCAGAGCCAGAGCCGGAACCAGCATGTTCTCCAAAACCGTCATGCGGCGAAACGACCGGGTCACCTGGAATGTTCGGCCAAGTCCCTCGCGCGCTACTTCAAAGGGCTGCAGCTGATCGATCCGCTCACCATTCAGATAGACCGTACCGCTGTTCGGTTTGATGGCCCCGTCGAGCACGTTGGTGAGTGTCGTTTTGCCGGCCCCATTGGGCCCGATGAGGCCGATCAGTTCGGGCCCGTTGATCTCGAAGGACACGTCCTTAAGAACATGCAACCCACCGAAGCGCTTGTTCAGATCCTTCACCACGAGATTGATCATGACGAGGTCTCCGAGCTTTTGCCACCGGCCACCCGTTTGGCCACCGTTTCCTTCGCCACGTGACCGCGTAGGAAGTAGTTTATCAACGGCGAGATGATGCCATTGCGAGAGAACCGCAAGGTGACCATCAAGATGATGCCGAAGATGACCAGGCGCCAAATCGTCATATCGACAACGACGGGGCCGATCTCAAAACTGTTGCGCAACAGCTCCAAGGTGAACTCGATGATGATCGCGCCAATCGCCGCCGCGAAGACGTTCTCGACACCGCCGATAACTGCCATGGCGACAACCAGGCTCATCTGTAGGATCATCAGATTGTTCGGCGTGATGATCCGGATGTAATGCGCCATAACCGCGCCGGCAGCAGCCGCCATCATCGAGGTGATGACAAAAACCATGACCTTGTAGCGCGTGGTGTTCACACCCAATGCCGCCGCCGCGTCCTGATCCTCACGCAAGGCCCGGACGAACAGGCCGAACTTTGATCTTGCCAACCAGGTAAGAATGGCGAGGCAGGTCAGCAGCAAACCAAACATCACGAAATAGGGTGGCAGTTTGTCGGTCTTGTCGAACTCGCGGCCGAACAACGTAATGCCTTGATCGAACAGGTAAGGGAGTTCAATCCCGGCCTGGCCACGCGTAATCGCGATCTCGGCACTGATCGCGGCCCGAAGAATTTCCGAAAACCCGAGGGTGAACAAGGCCAAATAGGCGGCGCGCAAGGGCAAAACAAGGAACCCGATCAGCAGGCCGAATACACCGCCCATGATGGTTCCGAGGCTAATGCCGAGCCAAACCGGCATCGGGGTCACCTGGACCTTGCCGTCCCACAAGGCCAGCGCCTCGCGCAGACAGTCCTGTGTCAGGGTCGAGGACGTGACTCCGATGGGATTGACGAACACCAGGAACTGGCCGCCGATGGCGTATTCGGTGCAGAGGTTCGTCGCCTCCGGCGAGATATAGATGTAATGGCAGAACAGCGCCGTCGTGTAGGCACCGATCCCGGTAAAACCCATATGCCCGAAAGAAAACTGCCCGGCGTAACCGGCCAGCATGCTCCAGCTTGAGGCCAGGATGGCGTAGAAGAACCCGGTGATCAGCAGGTGCATGATGTACGGGTAGTCATTGGCGCTGTAGACGAAGGGAAAGATCGCGAAAAATGCGACCAAGACCAGCCCAGCCAGCTGCGGTGCGTGCTGCCTGCTCATCAGAATTTACCGTGTGCGCCGCCGGAGAACCTGCGTCCCAACAGGCCCGTCGGTCGGAGTAGCAAGGTCAAGGTCAGGACGATCATGCCATAGGCCGGAATATAGGATGCCGCCTTCTGGGCATCTGGCACGCATCCGGTCCCGGCCGCCTCGACCAGCCCAACGATGATGCCGCCTATGAAAGCGCCTGGAAGAGATCCGAGGCCACCGAGAACGATGATGACGAAAGACCGCATCGCCGGGATTGCGCCAACCTGCGGCAACCACGAGAAAGCCTGCACCAGCAGGGCTCCGGCGAGCGCCGCGATCATACCGCCCAATGCGAAGGCCAGCATATTCATGCGGTCGGGGTTGATACCGGCGATCGCTGCCGCCTCGCGATCCAAGCTAACCGCGCGCAAGGCCTTTCCGGTCCAGGTGCGGTGCAGAAAATATAACAACGACAGCAAGACGAGAACACAGGCCACGGCGGCGACGAAGCGCGGGTTCGATATCGAGACCGTATCGAACAATTCCATATTTCCGCGGCTGGTCTTGATTAGCCACGGATCTTCCGCCGACGGCAAACGCAATCGGGGGAAGTCGAAAAAGCGCCGCGCCTTGACAGGATTGGCCCCGACGGTCGCCTGAATGAAATACTGCAGCGTGAATGCCAAGCCGAAAGTCACCAGGATGCCGTATTCGACCGGCCGCTCGATCTTGCCCTCGTACATCGGGGTCAGGAACATCCGCTCGAACGCCGCCCCCAACGCGAAAGTTACGAGGCAAGCGGCAAATATGCCGACGACGGGATAGATGCCGGGGAACCAGACCGAGGTGACGAAATACGTCACCATCCCGCCAATCATATAGAACTCACCATGCGCGAAACTTACAACGCCGAGGATCGAGAATATCAGCGTCAGACCAAGCGCCATGAAGCCGTAGATGATGCCGAGAATAATTCCGTTGGTGATCTGCGAAGCAACGAAAGAGCCATTGGATACGCAGTTGTTGCTTGGGTCGGCGAAAGCGAAGGCGAAGGCGATCAGCGTCACAGCACCGACAGCCGGCCAGACCATAAGATGCTTGTTTACTTCGGGTGTTTTAATCCAAAGCGGCGCCAAACCAACCGGTCCGGTCGCCGCCCCCAGCATCGAGCCGACAAAAACCGAGTTCGAGGTGTCCAGATCCTTGTGCAGGTAAATCCGGCGCGTAACAAGGCCGCCGACAACGCCCCAAAGGATCATCCAGCCAATTACACCCCAAAAAATCTCAGAATGCTCCACACCCCACCCCACTTACGAATATTCGGGAACCCATTCGTGCAGAAACGAGCACCCGCGGCGGTTACCGAAAACGGTAGCCGCCGCGGGGCCCTTATAGGTCGACCGGGATCAGCCTATTTCTTGACGTAGATCGCGGGTCCGGTCTTGTAGGCATCCGGCCAGACGATCGGCGAGTCGGTCGATTCCTGGCCTTCTTTTTGATACTGAATCATGGTCATCGCCGGATCCGGCCACTGGTGCCACCACTCGTCACCCTTGCCATCAGCGCTCGGGTCTTTCTTGGTGCCATAGGGGAAGTAGATCCGCCCCAGCGTGCCTTCGTGCGAGATACCCTCAAGGGCTGCGACGATCTTAGCGCCGTCGGTCGATTTGGCTTCGTTGATCGCCTGAGCCAGGATCGAAATCGAGTCGTAGGCTTCGAGCGCATAGCTTTCGATGGCGCCCTTGCCGGTCTTGGCTTTGTAGTCCTTGTTGAGCTTCAGGGCCTTCTTATTCCACAGATTGACCGGCGTACCGATGCGCTGCACGAACGCCATGTTGCCGTCCGGAACATTTTCCCACCAAGCCTTGCTCTCAAGAGCGACCTGACCGGCCTGGAAGGGAATGTCCTGAGGACCGATGCCCGCGTCAGCGGCCTGCTGGGCGAAATTGTATCCCGCCTCGCCGGTCGCAAGCACGATGACGTAGTCGGGATCCGCCGCCTTAATACGCTCGACGATACCGGAATAGTCCTGGGTGCCAATGTCGACACCGAAGGTCACGGCATCGACGCCACCGGACTTCAGGCCCTTGGTGGTCTCTTCAGCCGCCGGAATACCGTAATCGGTGTTCTCGGTCAGAATGGCGACCTTCTTGATGTTCGGGACCAGCAAAGCAGCCTTCCAGAGCGTGGCCGAGGCCCATGAGCTCAAAGGCGCGATGCGGAAGATGTACTTCTGCTTGTCACCGGTGATCGTGTCGTTCCAGGTCTCGGCGAAGACAACCGGGATTTTTCGGTTGTTCGCGACATCCTTGGACGCAACTCCGACAGAACTGTGATAACCGCCACCGACAGCAACGACGCCGTCCTGGGTGATTAGCTTTTCCATGATCGCTGAAGCTTTTTCGGGCAAGCCTTCGGTGTCCGCGATCACGACTTTGACCTTGCAGCCCAAGACGCCACCAGCCGCGTTGATGTCGCGCTCGGCAAACAGCATCGCATCCCGCATGGCTTCACCGCCACCGACCGCACCAGGGGCCGAAAGCGGCGCCAATCCGCCAATCTTGACCGGACAGGTTGCAGCACTCGCCCCCAAGGGCAACGCCGACACGCCAAGTCCGAACGCGATTAAGAATACACCAGCCTTATTCATGAAGTCCTCCTGTCTGAAATTCAGTCAGCCGTTTTTCCGGCTGTTATTTGTGGTGAGCAGTCTTGCAAGGTTTCACTAGCTGTTCAATAGCTTGTTCGAGCGCGCACTGCCGCTGACGGTCGGCCACAACCATGACATTTGAGGATTGGGGTGTATCAGGATGGGGCGTATTAGGAGTGGGGCGCGCGCGAGAATGGATGCTTCAGCGCATGTTCAATTATCTCCAGCCTATCCTGGCCGAAATACCGCTCGCCATCCACGAAGTATGTCGGCGACCCGAAGACGCCGCGCTCGACAGCTTCCCGGGTGTTGATTTGAAATTGAGATCGGACCTCTTGGGTCTCGGCCTCCGTTAACAAGGCTTCGGCATCCATTCCGACGGAATTTCCGAGCGCGAGCAAAGTGCCTCGGTCGGCCAGATCCGCATCGTCCCGCCAATGTGCTTCCAGCAGGACATGCGCCAGACGGTCAATATTCTCACCCCGCATGACACCGGCGACCAGCATGCAGTTCGATAATGCCGTGTCGTTGTCGTGGTAGGTCGGCCGTCCATCCATGACCGGGGCGCCGCGGTACTCGGACCATCGTTGGATTTCACGGAACATGTAGCTGCGCAGTGCCGGGTTCCGGTCGCGAAACGACTTCGCATCGACAGCTTCCATCGCGACATACAGATCAAACGGCTTGTGCACAATTTCCCGTCCGTCCGCCGCCGCAATCTCCATGAACCTTGCCGAACCGAGATAGGCAAACCCGGAATGCGCCGAGTAGAAATATTCAATATTTGCCAAGATGATGTACTCCTATCCGGCGTCACGAAAATATTCGGCAAACGCACCGACGGTCGTCTGGACGTCTGCCTCACTGATATCCCGGTGGGTGACCAAACGGAAGGTCGGTGCCCGACCACCGATCAGGATACCGCGTTCCTTCATGTGAGCCTGCAGCGCATCACGATGTTCACCTGCAACCTGAATAAAGATCATGTTGGTATGCGCACCCTCAGGCTCGGTCTCGATCCCAGGGATTTGCGCCAACTCCGAAACCAAACGGGCCGCGAGGCGATGATCCTCGGCAAGCCTGTCGACCTGGCTTCGGATGGCGACCAAACCACAAGCAGCATAAAGCCCGGACTGCCGCATGCCGCCCCCCAACATCTTGCGCCAGCGCCGCGCTGCCTTGATGAACGGGGCGGAGCTGACAAGGACAGAACCGGCCGGCGCACCAAGCCCTTTGGAGAGGCAGAGCGAGACGCTATCGAACCCGCTGGTCAGATCCTTGGCGGCGCAATCATTGGCGATCGCGGCGTTCATGATCCGGGCGCCGTCGAGATGCGCCGCCAAACCATGGCGTTTGGCGAGCGACGTCGCCGCATTCATGTAATCGGGGCCCTTGGCCTTACCGTTGTGGGTATTCTCAAAACAGAGCAGGCGGGTCATCGGAAAATGCATGTCGTCGGGTTTGATCTGATCTTCCATGGCGTCCAGATCGACCGCACCATCTGCACCGACCGGCACATGCTGTGGCACCACACCGCCAAGGGCAGCGGTACCACCGGCCTCGGCCCGAGCAATGTGATACGGCGCACCGATGATGTATTCATCGCCCCGCCCACAGTGGGTTAGAACCGCGCTGAGATTGGACTGGGTCCCGGACGGCACATACATCCCGGCCTCGTGGCCAAGCAGATCGGCCACGGTTTCCTCCAGTTCGTTGACCGACGGGTCATCGCCATAAACGTCGTCACCCACCTCGGCCGCCGCCATGGCCTTGTACATTTCGGAGGACGGCTTGGTCACCGTGTCGCTACGCAGGTCGATCATCGTGTCCGCCTTGGGTTTAATTCAGGATCAGTTTCTCGGGCCATATTCCGGGATCGGCCCGTCAGGCTCAAGCAACAATCGGTAAGTCGGGAATATTCTTGGTGATCGGGGCAGGCTCACGCCTCCCATTTCTAGCACAGGGCTTGCTCTTGCAGCCGCATGCGTCAAAATACGTTGTGCGAGAGGAGTTGGGATGACGGATTCGGCGACCCAAGCGAGGCGAAAAAAAGCCAAGGACGACGATGTGGACGTATCACGTCCTGAATTGGGCGAGATCGTCACTGAGCTCGACAAAGCCGTCGTCGAGACCTCTGAATGGCTATCCAGGTTTCATCGCTCGGCGCTTTGCAAGGTTAAACCGGATCCGGATCTGATCGCGCCCGACCCGGCTGGGCATACTGAATTCGGGACCTGGTACGCCGAACGCGAAGGCACCGGCATCTTCGATCAACCGGCATTTGCCGACCTCGCGGTCGCGCATCAATCGCTCCTGTCGCATGCAAGCATCATCGCACGCCGAGCTTGGCGAGACGATCGGGTGCCGGTCGAGGAATATGACTCACTGCACGAAAAACACCGAGACTTCAATGACAAGGCTCGGCGCATGGCGCGTGCCTTTAGAGCGGCATTATCCGATTTGGATCCGCTGACCGGGACCCATACCCGCCAAGGCATGGAGCGCGATCTCGCGCGCGAGCAGCAACGCGCCAATCGCTCGCATCAACCAGTCTGTTTGGCACTCGCCGATATCGATCATTTCAAAAAGGTCAATGACACCTACGGCCATCAAACCGGTGACCGGGTCTTGACGGCCGTAACCCGCATTCTGATGGACAGCCTTAGGCCGTACGATTCGATATACCGATATGGTGGCGAGGAATTTCTGCTCTGCCTGCCTGAGACCTCCGAGGCCGACGCCCGCGCCACGCTCGACCGCGTGCGACACCATATCGAAGCGGCGATTATGCAGGCGGAGGACGGCAGCGAGTTCTCCGTCACCTGTTCTTTCGGCATTGCCAAACTCGAGCCTCGCCAACCGCTTCGCAGTATCATTGAACATGCTGACCAAGCGCTCTATAAGGCCAAGGACTCGGGCCGAAATCAGGTTTGCGCCTGGTCGGCCGGCGATATGTGATGCGACACACTTGTAGTTTGCGCCGAATTTGTCGAGTATGCGTACAACTTTGAACTTTAAAGAGAGACATGGAGATATTGGAATGGCAGACGAATCCGCCGCCAAAACGATCGACGTTCGACGTCAGCAGGAACTCGATCACCTTATCCGCAAGATGGGTGGAATAGCCTCGGTCTTCGAGGTCCGGTCCGATACGGCTGGAGACCCGCATTTTACTGCGTTTCGAGAGATGATGGATGTCTATTTGAGCGCCTGCCGCAACAACTTGCAGGACGGCAGGGACTTCATGGATAGCGGCGTCGAGCTGACAGACGATGAAAAGCAGCATCTGGCTGCTGCCTTCGAGAAAGTATTCGGGTTCGCGCCGGGCGCCTAAGATCCATTACCGGTTTTTCTGTATCAAGTCGGGCCGCCCATGGCGGCCCGATCAGCTTCAAGCATCAACCAATCACGAAATGCCTTAACTTTGGGACGCTCAAGGTTTCTCTCGGGGCAAACCAGAAAATAGGCGAATTCTGCCTCGAGCGATAACTCGAACGGCTTCACCAGACGCCCCGCCGCCAGATGGTCCGCGACCAGAACACTCCGGCCAAGAGCAACGCCCAGCCCCTCTACCGCCGCCTGCAAAACCATACTTGAGTGTGAGAAACCAAGGCTGCGTCGCGGTTGAACCTGCACGTTGGCCGCTTCCAACCACATCCGCCAATCCTCGCGCATGCTGTCGTGCAACATGGTGTATCGGGCGAGGTCCGAAGGCTCCTTAAGCGGATTGGCGCCCTGCAGCAGATTTGGGCTGCAAACAACCGAGATGCTTTCGGTCAGAATGCGCTCTGAAACCAGCCCCGGCCACTCGCCCCGGCCATATCGGATGCCGAGATCAACTTCTTCCCGTTCGAAATCGACATTCGCGTCATTGGCCGAGATCCGTACATCAATGTCGGGCTGGGCATCAGCGAAACTGCCAAGCCGCGGCACCAGCCAGGTCGCCGCAAAACTGGCTAGAACGCTGATCACGAGAATTCCGCTTTCATCACGCCGCAGTAACCTGGCCGTCGCCTCATTCATGGTATCGAATGCATCGCGCAGATCCGGCAGATAGGCTTGGCCCGCCTCGGTGAGTTCTATCGTCCGATTTCGACGCACGAATAAAGGCCGCCCGAACCAATCCTCCAGCGCCTTGACCTGATGGCTGACTGCCGCTTGGGTCACGTTCAACTCATCTGCAGCTTGTGTGAAGCTGAGGTGACGTGCGGCGGCTTCGAAGGATCGAAGCGCGTTCATTGGTGGCAAACGGCGCATTTGATTTTCACATTATTATTTCTAATGAATTGTATGAGAATTGATCGTTTGAAAGCAACCGTTCTTAGGACTAACTACAGAACCACGGCATGACCTGGGCCGCTCTCCAATCAACCTTGGTCACCATACACTTTAGAAATAATGATGGAAGGAGGTGCGATATGAACACCATGATCGCTCTGCGTGCACCCACCCTACGGACCGCTGCGGACTTCCTCCGCCCGGCTGCACTGTTCGCTCTGCTAACCGCACCGTTGGTGTTGTTGGCGAATGCGCTGCTGACCTGGCAAAATCGTATTGTCTTGCGTGATGGCATGGTCGGCATGCCGGAACACCTGCGCGTCGACGCTGGCCTCAGTAAAGAGATGATCAGTGCGGAAATCGACAAGCCGTTCTGGGCAGCCTGATCGGCCTCAAGCAGTTCACATAACTAACCTGGGTTACCGGCACCGTCTCATCTTCGTTTGACAGAGGCGGTGCCGGTCATTCCATGCGTATTTTGACCTTCAACCGAGTTGCCTCGACCTTTGCATCGACTGTTCGGTATACGGCGGCCTCGCCGCGATAAACCCCGCCGGCCCATTCTCCCCTTGCGCGGCGTCCAACCGCGAGCCAGGCTCGAATTCGGTGCCGTTTTTTTGTGTCCGAACGCTTGGCAATAACGGTACCGTCCGGGCCGATGAGCTTGAGTTCAAATCTATCACCCGGCTTCAAGCCTGAGACTTGCGCCCAAAACACCATGGCCGTTGCGTCACGCGCCAAAGTTTTGGCGCCGGCTCGGCCTTGGTTAATTTCATCACTGCTCGGAACCCGGTCGAGAAAACCGGCATTAAACAGTTTCGGCGTCCGATAGGCCAAACCTGGGAGCGACGCCACGTTCCAGAGCGGCGCATTGCCAAGCCCGCAAGCCGGCCCGCCGGCAAGCCCTCTGAACGGATCCACGACCTTCGCGTCACGGGTGAGCGTTATGTGAACATGGGGAAATTCAGCCAGACCGGATATACCGACATCGCCCAGACGTTCACCGCGGCGCACTCTCTGCCCGCGCCGGGCCACCACACTGCCTTTACGCATGTGACAATACTGCGTGACCCAGCCACCGCCGTGGTCAACTCGGACCCCGTTGCCGCATTCGCGGCCTTTGACCGACTTCTTTCCGGTCTTGCGGATATTGACATCGGCCATGCCGTCTCGACTTCCCACCACCCGACCCGGCGCGGCCGCCAGAACCGCTACACCGTCAGCGATGCGGGACTCGTCCCGCAGACCGAAATCCGTGCCCTTATGGCCGTCATAGGAAACCTGACCGCAAGCGAAATCAGACCGCCCAGGCCCCGGGTCAACATCGACGTAGTTGAAAATCCAACAGTCTTGGCCAAGTCGGCAATCGATCGGCAAGGACAAACGTGGCGCTTCGCTTGCCAAGGCCCCCGACATGCCAGCCGAAAATAGTATCAGTGAGGTGATCGTTGCGAACCGGATCATGATCGTGGCTGCACTCCATCCTCTCGCCCGCAATGGGCCGGTACTAGTGACCTAAATGTACTAGTCTATGAGCGACTTCAGATATTCGCCGTAGCCACTCTTGCTCAAGGGTTCGGCCAAGCGAAGCAGTTGCTCGGTATCGATGAAGTTCATGTGGTACGCGATCTCTTCGACACAAGCGATCTTGAGGCCTTGGCGCTCTTCGACCGTGCGCACGAATTCCGAAGCCTGCAGCAAGGAGTCGTGGGTGCCGGTGTCGAGCCACGCATAGCCGCGCCCCATACATTCAACCCGGAGGGTACCGCGCTCCAGGTAGACCCGGTTCAGGTCGGTAATTTCCAACTCGCCGCGCGGCGACGGCTTGATCGATTTGGCGATTTCGACGACCTCGTTGTCGTAGAAATAAAGCCCGGTGACAGCCCAGTTAGACTTCGGATCCGACGGCTTCTCGACGATGGAATTGGCTTTACCGCTCTCATCGAAGGCAACGACACCGTAGCGTTCGGGATCGCGCACGTAGTAGCCAAACACCGTGGCGCCGCTGTCTTGCTCGCTGGCGTTGCGCAAAATCTCAGTCAGGCCATGGCCGTAGAAGATATTGTCACCAAGGATGAGGGCACAAGTGTCAGAGCCAATGAAGCTCTCGCCAATCAGGAAGGCCTGGGCCAAGCCATCCGGTGACGGCTGTATCGCGTACGTAAGCGAGATGCCCCACTGCGACCCATCCCCGAGCAGAGCCTGAAATTGCGCCTGATCCTGCGGCGTCGTGATAATCAGAATATCGTCGATCCCCGCCAACATCAGGGTCGAGAGCGGGTAATGGATCATCGGTTTGTCGTAGATCGGCAACATCTGCTTCGATACAGCGATGGTCAGCGGGTAGAGCCGCGTACCCGATCCACCCGCAAGAATGATCCCCTTCATCGTACCGTACCGTTCTGTTACTTGTTATTGCTGCGCGCCATCTTCTAGCAATTCCGATAGCACATCCGCCAGCCCCTCTTGCCAGGACCGGCGAGGCGGAGCCAGAACAGCGTCGATGCGCGAGCAGTCGAGAACCGAGTTTGCTGGTCGCCGCGCCGGGGTCGGGAAGTCAGCGGTGGTGATCGCGTTCACCTTCGGACGTTTCCCAAGCACCGGCTCGGCCCGGCGAAAAATCTCCTCGGCGAAACCGTGCCAGGTGGTGCTGCCCTTGGCTGTGAAGTGGTAGGTGCCCCATGCGTCATCGCGCCCCGCCGCCACCTGTTCCGCAATTGAGAGCGCCGCCTCAGCGATATCACCAGCACTGGTCGGGGTTCCGGCCTGATCGGCGACGACACCTAATTCATCCCGTTCGGCGCCGAGGCGCAGCATCGTGCGAACAAAGTTGCCGCCATGCGCCGCATAGACCCATGAGGTTCGTAAAATCACGTGCCGTTTCCAGGCGTCGCGTACCCGCTGTTCTCCCGCCTCCTTGGTGATGCCATAGACGCCGAGTGGGTGAACCGGGTCTGTCTCGGCATAGGCGCCCTGTTTGGTGCCGTCGAAGACATAGTCGGTGGAAATGTGAATGAGCGGCACGTCGATCTCAGCGCAGGCCCGCGCCAAATTCGCCGGTCCTGCCTCATTGCCTGCCTGGGCCGCTGCTTCGTCACTCTCAGCCTTGTCGACAGCCGTATAGGCGGCAGCGTTAATCACCACGCCCGGGCGACGATCGGCCAAACACCGAGAAACCGCTTCACCGTCGGAAATATCGAGATCAGCGCGGGCAAGGCCGATGATCTGATGGCCTCGCAGCGGCCCGCGTCGGATCAATTCGACGCCAACTTGGCCGCCGGCGCCTGTGACCAGGATCAACGAGTTCACCCACCAACTCCAAGGCGCTGTCCGGCATATTTTCCGTCCAGGATCGGCCGCCACCAGTCCTCGTTATCAAGATACCAACGCACCGTCTTCTCCAACCCGCTCTCGAAGGTCTCAAGCGGCGTCCAGCCAAGTTCGCGCTCGGCCTTGGACGCGTCGATGGCGTAACGGAAATCATGGCCCGGACGGTCGGTCACGAATGAGATCTGGTCCTCGCGAGGTTTACCGTCAACGCGCGGGGTCATCTGATCCAAATGCTGGCAGAGCCGGCGCACGACTTCGACGTTTTGAACCTCGTTCTTGCCACCAATGTTGTAACTCTCTCCCACCTGGCCGCGCGAGCAGACAAGCCAGAGCGCACGGGCATGGTCTTCCACGTACAGCCAGTCGCGCACGTTCTCGCCGGTGCCGTAGACCGGCAGCGCCTCGCCGGCCAAACCTTTGATAATCATCAAAGGGATCAGTTTTTCCGGGAAATGGTAGGGGCCGTAGTTGTTCGAGCAATTGGATAACACCACCGGCAGCCCGTAGGTCTCGCCCCAGGCCCGCACCAGATGATCAGACGCTGCTTTACTCGCCGAATAGGGCGACCGCGGATCGTAGCGGGTCTCCTCGGTGAACATGCCCTCATCGCCGAGCGAGCCGAACACCTCATCGGTTGAGATGTGGTGGAAGCGGAAGGCATCCCGAGCGCCGCCGGTCAGCCCCTCACGATAGGCTCGCGCCGCCTCAAGCAACACATAAGTGCCGACGATGTTGGTTTGAATGAAATCATCCGGCCCATCGATAGAGCGATCGACGTGGCTTTCCGCCGCCAAATGCATGACGGCGTCGGGTTGATGTTGGCTGAAGACCCGGGCGACCTCGGTCGCATCGCGAATGTCGACCCGCTCGAAACTATAGCGCTCTGAGCCGGAAACCGATGCCAGGGTTTCCAGATTGGCCGCATAAGTCAGCATATCGAGATTGACGACCGAAGCATCGGTGTCGGCGATCAGATGACGGATCACTGCGGAACCAATAAATCCGGCACCGCCGGTGACAAGAATGGTCTTTGCTTCAGTCATCGCTCAAATCCCGGGCTAGTATTCGAAGAGGGTTGGCAGTTCGGTCAGACGTGGCAGCTTGGCATCCTTGTCGGACAGCATTGGATCATGCCCGTCAAGCGGCCAGTTGACACCGATATCCGGATCGTTCCACGCAAAACCACCATCGTTTTCGGGTGAATACCGATCGCTCGCCTTGTACTGAACCTCGACGTCGGGCACCAGGGTGACAAAGCCGTGGGCGAAGCCGACCGGGATCAGCAACTGCGCCCAGTTTTCAGCGCTAAGTTCCCGGCCGACCCATTTTCCATAGGTCGGCGACCCCTTTCGAATGTCGACAGCGACGTCAAATATCGCCCCTCGGCTGACCCGTACAAGCTTGGCCTGAGCGTGGGGGTGGGTCTGGAAATGCAATCCGCGCAAAGTCCCGCGCTCAGCCGAGAATGAGTGGTTGTCCTGGTAGAACGCGATATCCAACCCGGCAGCTTCGAAAGCACCCAGACTATAGGTTTCGGAGAAGAAACCGCGACTGTCTCCAAACTTGCGCGGAACAATCAGTTTCACCTCTGGTATTTCGGTATCTTCTACCTGCACGCGACCCTCGGGTTTTTTTATGGAAAAAGGCAAAGCGCCTATAACATGATCGCGTATGACCGGCAAGGCGAGGGCGCGGGCCCAGGCGGGACCAAGCAGGTAACCTGCCATGTTCGACAAATTGCGCATTTATGTTATGGTCCCGGAAGATAAGCGGGGCGAAGAAACATAACATGGCCAAAGACTTGAGACATTGGGCTCAGACCAATGCTAACCCTGCCAGGAAGAGCGGTTGCGCGTGAATACAAGACCGAGTTTAGATCGCAATTCTGATGCCGAGCAGTCGACCGTCATTCCCTACCGCCGAGATGACGATGCGGGCGTTGACGGGTCAGGGCCGCGACCAATTGTCGTACCGCACGCGAAATGCGGGGTGGTCATCGTGTCTTATCGCACCGGTAGCGTCTTACTTGATTGCTTACATTCGGTGCTGGCTCAACCGGTCGTGTCCCATGTTGTGTTGGTCGATAATGGCAATGACCCAGCGACCCGCGGCGCGCTCACAGAACTTACATCGCATGACGATCGGCTCGAAATCATTGTTGGGCACGGAAATGTTGGTTTTTCAAAGGGCTGCAATCTTGGCGCCAGGCGGATATCTGCTGAGTATCTGCTGCTCCTCAACCCTGACAGCCATATGGGTGAGGGCGTCCTTGCTGAGGCCTTGCGGGCCTTCGAAACCGATCCAGAGGCTTCCGCTGTCACCGTGAGGCTGGAAAATCCAGACGGCAGTGAACAGAGAGGCGGTCGGCGCAACCTCCTCACGCCCTGGACATCCCTTGTCGAGCAATTTCGGCTCGACCGCCTGATGCCCGATCATCCGCATTTCCAGCGTTTGAACCTGAACGAAACTGAGCCCCTGAGTGAAATTACCGAAGTCGAGTGCATCTCCGGCGCTTTCATGCTTATGCCAAAGCAGGTATTCGATGACCTCGGTGGCATGGACGAAGACTATTTTCTACACGTCGAGGATATCGATTTCTGCATGAAGATCGCCAAGGCAGACGGCCATATCCTTTATGTGCCGCATGTATCCGTGACCCATGAGCAGGGCACTAGCCGGGTGTATCAAACCTTCGTCGAATGGCACAAAGCACGAAGTGCGGTGCGGTATTTCTTCAAACACTTCCAGCCACAGTATCCGACGTTTTTGTTGCGCATGATCGCGGTGGCGATCTTCACTCGGTTTACCATCCGCTTGTTGCCGCAGACACTCCGCTGGCTTGCACAGAGTTTGTCTTCTAAGACCTGATGCGCGGCCCAGTTCGGCCGACAAGCCCGTCCCAAACGCCGCTGAAAATCGCTGTTGCCTTGCTCGCCTTGTCGGATTCGACAAGAACGAGCTTCAACAGGTCGATAGTGATCGAGATTGCCTCGAACATCAGGATTGCCGGAACCCGGAGGCCGTACTCAAGGCCGACACGGATTCTGTTGCGGTAGATGTAATATCGGCGAAATCCGGGATGCGTACGCACACCCGATTTGGTGTGCTCTCCCAGACTGTGCCGCATACGCGCATCACCGATAGCCAGAAGACGGTATCCCGCCAAACGCAAACGAAGCGCGTAGTCGAAATCGATATAGTCGATAAAAAACGACCCGCGCATATGTCCAACAGAACGCAGTATATGGGCCGGGATCATAGTGCCCGACGCCATGACGGACAGCGCATCATCCCGCACGACCCCCGGTATCAACCGAACCCGCCACGCCAGCCAGCCTAGACGCGAAACCCACACCTTCGGCGATAAGGTCGATCCAAACAACGCGGGCGAGACCAATCCAATTCGGTCCGGCTGTGGATAGTCGTTATAGGCTGCAAGCAAGGCCGCGACCATTCCGGGTTCAGCGATACTATCGTCGTCATGCAGCATGACCCAGTCCATCCCGGCATCAAGAGCCAACCGAATGCCTTGGTTCTGCGCTGCGGCCAGACCGACGTTGGTTTCGTTTTGGATAAGCTCCAGCTTGCCGCCAAGCAACTCGACAGCGGATCGAGCGAGCAATCTCCCGGCTTCGTCGGAACCGTTCTCAATCAGCCAAACGCGTTCGACCTGGGACACGATCGCTTTGATCGCGGCTGTGAGCTTATCGTCTGCATTGTAGGAGACGACCACCACCCCGACACGAGAACCAGGCTGTCTGTAGGGACTTTGATTAGCGACCGGGCGAACATCAATCGATCGACGGACCAGTTTGGTCGGACACCAGGTCATGGCGCGTAAGATGCTGTAGACCGTGGCGGTACGACGCGCTTGAACGTTCTGACGCCGCTGCCACTCGCGCGGCAGGCCGGCGAGCGCGTCTCGAGCCGCACGCCAGCGCGGCCTCGCTTTTCCCTCAAACGGGGCCCGGATGAGCTGGAACGCTAAGTAGGCCAGAAAACCTGGCGCCAGAAGCGCCAACACTGGTCCCGGCGTATTGACCAGAAACAGCCAGAGCCGGTTTCGGGTTGTGTGGTAGTAGACAAAATCGGAGCCAACACCGGCGCTTGCCGATCCAGTATGCTGCACGCGGGCCGCCTCGACCTGGATCAAGCGATGCCCCATCAAACGCAAACGGTAGGAAAGGTCCACGTCTTCGTAATAACAGAAGAACATGTCAGCCAGGCCGCCCGCATCGAGATATATGTCTCGGCGATAAAATGCGGCGGCACCACAGATCCCAAACACCTCGCCATCGCCGGTAACCTCATCGGCCGCGTGTCCGATCCCACCGCGCCAAGGCATGCCGATCGGTGGAAAGTATGGATCCCCACAGCCATCAAGCCGGCTCGGGTCCGCGCCTGAAAGCTGGGTCGAGCCAAATGCGGCCGCTGACGGATACCTTTCGGTCGCGGCCATCAGTTCAGCAAGCCAATCCGGTTCGGCAACCGCATCCGGATTGAGCAACGCCAACCAAACCCCTTTCGCCCGCTCGGCCGCAATATTGTTGGCTTTTGCGAATCCAAGATTACCGCCAGCGTTTATAATCTCAGTTTGTGAGAGTTGGGCCTGTGCGATATCGAGCGAGCCGTCAGTCGATTGATTGTCAACGACCAGGATCTCAAAATCCCGAAACGTCTGAGCTTCCAATCCATCAAGGCACCGGGCCAAATCCTGGCCGGAATTGTAGTTGACGATAATTACCGAGACAGCTGGATCGGCGGCTCGCGTCATGGTCGGGCCTGTGGGGGGTTCCTGATCAATCGGCCGCTTGCGGCCGTTGGCAAGCAATACTATGCCTTGCCGGGCTTGACCAGCCGTCCCGACAAAATCCGAGGCGGTATCGTGGCTACGGTTGACGCGCCCACGGACCGTGGCCATAAAGTCCCCATCAGCTCTGACGAGCGTGCTGACAGCGTGTTCGCTCAGACGACCATGGGGGCCTGTAGTTCAGCGGTTAGAACGCGCCGCTCATAACGGCGTTGTCGGGGGTTCGAATCCCTCCAGGCCCACCATGCCCGTCCAATTCACCGACCCTTGCCGCTCGAAAGCACATGGGAAAGCCCGAGGTTATTTCCATAGCGGTAGAATTTGCGAAATGGTAAGGCACGGACATCGAACACTTGAGTATCGGTGATTATAGTCCATGTCGCACCTGCAACGCCTGGAATCCGAGAGCATCCACATCATGCGAGAGGTCGTGGCCCAGTTCCACAACCCGGTGATGCTCTATTCCATCGGCAAAGACAGCAGCGTCATGCTGCATCTGGCCATGAAGGCCTTCCATCCCTCAAAGCCGCCGTTTCCGCTACTGCATGTGGACACGACCTGGAAGTTCCGCGAAATGATCGAGTTTCGCGACAGACGGGCAGCCGAACTACGCATTGATCTCATTGTTCACATCAACACCGAAGGGGTCGCGCAAGGCATGGGGCCCTTCAGCCACGGCTCGGCCACCCATACCGACGTCATGAAAACCGAGGCGCTAAAACAAGCACTCAATACTTATGGCTTCGATGCGGCTTTCGGTGGTGCTCGCCGTGACGAGGAGAAGTCGCGAGCCAAGGAGCGCATATTCTCGTTTCGCACCACCACGCACCGCTGGGACCCCAAGAACCAACGCCCAGAACTTTGGAATCTCTATAACAGCCGCATCGACAAGGGCGAGAGCATCCGCGTGTTTCCATTGTCGAACTGGACTGAGCTGGATATCTGGCAATACATCTACCAGGAGAGCATCCCGGTCGTGCCGCTGTATTTCGCCAAGAGGCGCCCCGTGGTTGAGCGCGATGGGGCCTTGATCATGGTCGACGACGACCGCATGCCTCTAGAGCCGGGTGAAACCCCACAAGAGAAATCGGTGCGGTTCCGGACACTTGGCTGCTATCCGCTGACCGGCGCCGTCGAAAGCCAGGCGACCACTCTGCCTGAAGTGATTGGTGAAATGCTTCTGGCCAAGACCAGCGAGCGACAGGGCCGGGTCATCGACCGGGACGCCGGCGCCTCGATGGAAGCCAAGAAGCAGGAGGGCTACTTCTGATGCCCCAGTCACCAACCTTGCCGGAGAACGTGCCGGAGAACGTGCCGGAGAGCGTGGCGACCGACGTCGAAACCTATCTCCAGGCCCAACAGGACAAGTCTTTTCTGCGTTTCATTACCTGCGGGTCGGTGGACGATGGCAAATCAACCCTGATCGGTCGGCTGCTCTACGACTGCAAACTCTTGTTCGAGGATCAGCTGGCGAGCCTCAGCCGTGATAGCGCCCGCTTTGGAACCACAGGTGCGGATAATTTCGATTTCGCCCTTCTGGTTGACGGTCTTACAGCCGAGCGCGAACAGGGCATCACGATCGATGTCGCCTATCGTTTCTTTTCGACCGGTCGCCGCAAGTTCATCGTCGCCGATACGCCCGGCCACGAGCAATACACCCGCAATATGGTCACCGGTGCCTCAACAGCCGAGCTCGCGGTTCTGCTGGTCGACGCCCGTAAGGGGCTTCTCACCCAAACTTTCCGACACAGTTACATCGTCTCCCTACTTGGCATTCGTCACGTTGTTTTGGCGGTCAATAAGATGGATCTGGTCGATTGGGACCGGGCCGCTTTCGAGGAAATTTCTGCAGACTACAGAGACTTCGCGAGCAAGCTCGGAATTGACCAGGTAACCTGCATTCCGGTTGCAGCGACCACTGGCGACAACGTCTCCCGCCGCTCTGATACCATGCCGTGGTATTCCGGCTCCACATTGCTCGAACACCTTGAGACGGTCCAGGTTGCGCAAGACGAGGCCGATGGCCCTTTTCGACTTCCTGTTCAATGGGTCAATCGACCGTCTCTCGAATTTCGAGGATTTTCCGGCACCATTGCCCGCGGCGCCGTTCGTCCGGGCGATGCGGTCGCCATACTGCCGTCTGCACAGACGACGACGGTCTCGCGCATCGTCACCATCGATGGCGATTTGGAAGTGGCTTCGACCGGTCAGGCTGTAACTCTGGTGCTAGCCGACGAAATCGATATCTCGCGCGGTGACGTGATCGCCTCGACCGAAGACCGTCCAGAAGCCGCCGACCAGTTCGCAGCCCATGTGGTTTGGATGAGCGAGCAAGCGATGTTGCCGGGGCGCTCCTACATTCTGCAAATCGGCACATCAAGTGTGAACGCCCAGGTGACCAACATCAAACACAAGGTCAATGTCAACACCCTGGAACATGCGGCCGCCACGCATCTCGAGCTCAACGACATCACTTTCTGCAACCTCTCGCTCGACCACCCGGTTCCCTTCGACGCCTATAGCGACAATCGGGAAATGGGCGGGTTTATTCTGGTCGACCGGCTAAGCAACGCCACGGTCGGTTGCGGCATGATCGATTTCGCGCTCAGACGCGCATCAAACATCCATTGGCAGTCCATGAAGGTGGACAAAATGGCGCGCGCCGGAACCGCCAGTCAAAAGCCATGTGTGCTGTGGTTCACGGGCCTGTCCGGCGCCGGTAAGTCGACGATCGCCGACATGGTGGAGCAACGCCTGCACGCAATGGGCAAACAAACGATGTCCCTGGATGGCGATAATGTTCGCCACGGGCTGAACCGAGATCTCGGATTTACCGACGAGGACCGGGTCGAAAACATTCGCCGAGTTGGCGAGGTCTCCAAGCTCATGGTCGAGGCTGGCCTAATTACGTTGGTTAGCTTCATCTCGCCGTTCCGAAGCGAGAGACGGCTGGCCCGCGGACTGATGGATGACGACGAGTTCATCGAGGTCTTCGTCGATGCGCCTCTCGAGATTTGCGAGGACCGCGACCCAAAAGGCCTCTACAAGAAGGCCCGTGCTGGCGAGCTGCCGAATTTCACCGGCATCGACAGCGCCTATGAGCCGCCCGAAGCACCAGAACTGCATCTGAACGCCGGGGCCGGGGCCCCTGAAGCCTTGGCCGAGCAAGTGGTGGTGTTGCTGCGTGCGCGCGGTGTGATCTGAACTTAAAAAGCCCAATAGGCGCTCGATCCCAAACGACCGTCGTCACCCTGAGGTCCAGACCATGACCATTACCCTTTTCGAACTGACCGGAGCCGACGATCGCCGCTTTAGTCCGTATTGTTGGCGTGCCCGAATGGCCTTGGCGCATAAGGGGCTCTGGCGGGATTGCGTCACGGTGCCAGTTGGCTTCACCGAGAAAGACAAAATCTCCTTTTCCGACCAGAAATTAGTCCCGATCCTCGACAATGACGGCACTATCGTCACCGATAGTTGGGCCATAGCCTGCTATCTGGAAGACCACTTTCCCGACGCTCCGTCACAGTTCGGCGGTATCGCCGGGCGCGGCATGGCCCACTTGATCGCCAAGTGGGTCGAGACCGGTGTGCAACCGTTGCTGACGCCGATGATTGTCGCCGATATCTGGGCCCACACCCGCCCCGAGGATCGCGATTACTTTCGAGAAACCCGCGAGAAGCGCTTCGGAAATGCGCTGGAGACCGTCCAATCTGGACGCGAGGAGCGACTGGCAGGCTTTCAGGCATCGCTTGAGCCGGCCCGCACGGTGCTTCGGGAACGCGACTTTATCGGCGGCGATGAGGCAACCTTTGCCGACTATATTTTATTTGGTATTTTCCAATGGGCTCGCATGACCAGCCGGTTCGAGCTTCTCGCGGCCGACGACCCGGTCCACACTTGGCGCGAACGCATGCTCGACTTGTTCGACGGTTTGGGACGCCTTGCGCCTGTTCCAAGTAAATAGAACCACCAGCCGCCATTTGATGGGAGAGACCGAATGACACGATTGAGCGATCTGAAGCGAGAAGAGATGTCGGCCGAGCAAGGTCGTATCCACGACGAGATCACCAATGGGCCACGCGGCGTTGTCCAAGGCCCCCTGAAGGTCTGGCTGCACAGTCCTTCCCTGGCGGACCGAGCCCAGAAACTAGGGCAATTCGTGCGCTTCGATAGCTCGCTGGAGCCCCGGCTCACAGAACTGGCGATCATGGTCACCGGCCGCTACTGGACGGCTCAGTTCGAGTGGCATGTGCACCGTGGCTTTGCCTTGAAGGCAGGTCTGTCGGAAGCGGTGATCAATGCCCTGCGCGACCGCCAGACACCAACCTTCGAGCGTCGTGACGAGCAGGTGGTCTACGATTTCGCCATGGCCCTGCATCAGCACAAGAAAGTCAGCGACAGCGTCTACAAGGCAGCCGTTGATGAGTTGGGTGAAGTAACCGTGGTCGACCTCGTTGGCGTGCTCGGTTACTACACGCTGATTTCGATGACCATCAATGCATTCGAGGTTCCGCTGCCGGACGGTGTTGAGCCGGAACTGGACTGAGACAGCACTCTCGGTCGATCACGACCGAGCCGGTTGCGTCCGACCCGAAGTCGCCATTCGCTTTCGCTAAATCACAACCGCTCTTCGGACTCGGTGTCGAATAGAGAAATCATGGAAAGATCCATGTGCACATCGATGGGTGTTCCAATCGCCAACGTTTCGCGTGCCGCAAACCTGCCGGCCAGACGACCGCCGCAAAAATCAAAGGAAACATGCTGGTCAAAGCCGTTCGATTCCATGATCGCCGGCGCCAACTCGAACCGTATGGTTCTGGGTCCCTTGTTCGCGGTCCCAGCGCCGGTGACATATTCCGGGCGTACGCCGAGCGTGACCGAGCGTCCTTCAGCGGCACCCTTGGCGAATTCGTAGTGATCGAGCGGCAAGGCGATTTCACTGGTTTCGTGCTGGGCGACAAATAATGGGACGCCCTTACGGATGGCAATCGTTCCCTCGATAAAATTCATCGCCGGTGAGCCGATAAAATCGGCCACGAAAAGACAATTCGGGCGGTCGTAGAGCTCTTGGGGTGGACCGAGCTGCGCGATGCGACCGCCGGACATCACGGCGATTTTTGTCGCCAGGCTCATCGCCTCTGTTTGATCGTGCGTGACATAGACGATGGTCGTGGCCAGGCGCTGGTGGAGCTGCTTGATCTCGCCACGCATCTGCACCCGTAGCTTCGCGTCCAGGTTCGACAATGGTTCGTCGAAGAGGAAAATTCGTGGTTTTCTCACCAAGGCCCGCCCCATCGCCACCCTTTGGCGCTGACCGCCGGAAAGCTGGCTCGGTTTGCGCTTCAGCAGGTGTGCAATATCGAGGAGCTTTGCGACACGCGCTAACGCCGCCTCACGCTCGGGCTTCGGCACCTTTCGTACTTGCATTCCGAAGGTGATGTTTTTCGCGACGGTCATGGTCGGGTAGAGCGCGTAGGACTGAAAGACCATGGCAATATCCCGGTCCTTCGGCGCCACGAGATTGACCACTCTGTCATCAATCAGGACATCACCGCTGCTCTCTTCCTCCAACCCGGCGATGATATTTAACAGGGTCGACTTCCCGCATCCCGACGGCCCGACCAGGACCAGGAATTCACCATCATCAATGGCGATATCGATGTCGGTCAGCACCTCGACCGAGCCGAAGCTCTTGCATAGGCGTTTCGCTTCAAGAACCGGCATGCGCGGCTACCCCTTTACCGAGCCGGCCGTGAGGCCGCGAATGAAGTACTTGCCGGCAACGACATAGACCAACAGTGTCGGCGCTGCCGCAATGATCGCGGCCGCCATATCTACGTTGTATTCCTTCACTCCGGTGGTCGAATTGACGATGTTGTTGAGCGCCA
Source organism: Rhodospirillaceae bacterium (assembly GCA_018699735.1). GTDB lineage: Bacteria > Pseudomonadota > Alphaproteobacteria > Thalassobaculales > Thalassobaculaceae > JABIRP01. The sequence continues at coordinate 37,060 of JABIRP010000207.1, forward strand.
CGGTAACCGGCTGGCCGCCGCCTTGCGAAAACGAAACACCAAACAGGAAATCGTTCCAAATGTTCGTAAATTGCCAGATCACAGTGACCACGATTACCGGCGCCGAGAGCGGCAGTATGATATGCGTAAATATCGTGAAAAACCCTGCGCCATCGATCTTGGCCGCCTTTACCAACTCGTCTGGAATGCTGACGTAGTAGTTCCGGAAAAACAGGGTGGTGAAACCGAGACCGTAGACCACATGCACCAAAACCAATCCCGTTGTGCCGCCCGCCAACCCCATGCGCCCGAGTGCAATCGCCATCGGAAGAAGCACGGCCTGAAACGGGATAAAGCAACCGAACAGCATCAATCCGAAAATGATGTTGGACCCACGAAAACGCCATTTCGACAGCGCGTAGCCGTTGATTGCTCCGAGCAGTGTCGAAATGAACACCGCCGGAACCACCAATTTCACGGAATTCAGAAAATACGGTTTAAGCCCGACACAGGTCACACCCATGCAGGTGGAATTCCAGGCCGTCTCCCAATGCGTAAACTCGACCGCCTGAGGCAGCCCCAATAGCGAGCCTTGACGAATCTCGGCAAGCGGCTTGAGGGAGGTGACGATCATCACGAAGAGCGGAAACAAATAATAGAGCACGAAGAGGCCGAGTATCAGAAACAGCAGCCCCCGCAAGACCAGCGGTGTCATCGACCGGCCCGGCCGTTGGGGCTCTGTTGCTGCCTCAGTCATGTTTCTGCCTCAGCTCGGAATAGAGATAAGGAATGATAACCGCCGCCACCACCATCAGCATGATCGTGGCGCTCGCCGAGGCCTGCCCCAGTTTTCCGCGATTGAAGGCCATGGCGTACATGAAAGTCGCCGGCATGTCGGTGGCGTATCCGGGGCCGCCGCTGGTCAAGGCGATGACCAGATCGAAACTCTTGATCGCCAGGTGCGAGAGGACGATCACGGCGCTGATGAACACAGGCCGTAGGGTCGGAA